>NZ_JAHGAI010000026.1:0-3251 GCF_030248515.1 Vibrio sp. D401a
TTGAGTCCGGCAAAATCGAGTCTGCATCATGTATAAAAATTGCAGACAACTTTGGTGACTTGTTCATCAACTCGAAACTCCTTCGGGTTGTATGGTTAAGTGACTAAGCGTACACGGTGGATGCCTTGGCAGTCAGAGGCGATGAAGGACGTATTAACTTGCGATAAGCCCAGATTAGGTAGTAAAAACCATTTGAGTCTGGGATTTCCGAATGGGGAAACCCACTTACATAAGTAAGTATCGCTGCGTGAATACATAGCGCAGCGAGGCGAACCGGGGGAACTGAAACATCTAAGTACCCCGAGGAAAAGAAATCAACCGAGATTCCGAAAGTAGCGGCGAGCGAAATTGGACTAGCCCTTAAGCTTTATATGCGTTAGACGAACGGTCTGGAAAGTCCGGCGATACAGGGTGATAGCCCCGTAGTTGACAACGCACATTCAGTGAAATCGAGTAGGGCGGGACACGTGATATCCTGTCTGAATATGGGGGGACCATCCTCCAAGGCTAAATACTACTGACTGACCGATAGTGAACCAGTACCGTGAGGGAAAGGCGAAAAGAACCCCTGTGAGGGGAGTGAAATAGAACCTGAAACCGTGTACGTACAAGCAGTAGGAGCACCTTCGTGGTGTGACTGCGTACCTTTTGTATAATGGGTCAGCGACTTATATTCAGTGGCAAGGTTAACCATCTAGGGGAGCCGTAGGGAAACCGAGTCTTAACTGGGCGTTCAGTCTCTGGATATAGACCCGAAACCAGGTGATCTAGCCATGGGCAGGTTGAAGGTTGAGTAACATCAACTGGAGGACCGAACCGACTAATGTTGAAAAATTAGCGGATGACTTGTGGCTAGGGGTGAAAGGCCAATCAAACCTGGAGATAGCTGGTTCTCCCCGAAAGCTATTTAGGTAGCGCCTCGGACGAATACTACTGGGGGTAGAGCACTGTTAAGGCTAGGGGGTCATCCCGACTTACCAACCCTTTGCAAACTCCGAATACCAGTAAGTACTATCCGGGAGACACACGGCGGGTGCTAACGTCCGTCGTGGAGAGGGAAACAACCCAGACCGCCAGCTAAGGTCCCAAATTATAGCTAAGTGGGAAACGATGTGGGAAGGCTTAGACAGCTAGGATGTTGGCTTAGAAGCAGCCATCATTTAAAGAAAGCGTAATAGCTCACTAGTCGAGTCGGCCTGCGCGGAAGATGTAACGGGGCTAAGCTATAAACCGAAGCTGCGGCAATGAAGTTTACTTCATTGGGTAGGGGAGCGTTCTGTAAGCCGTTGAAGGTGTGTTGTAAAGCATGCTGGAGGTATCAGAAGTGCGAATGCTGACATGAGTAACGATAAAGGGGGTGAAAAACCTCCTCGCCGGAAGACCAAGGGTTCCTGTCCAACGTTAATCGGGGCAGGGTAAGTCGACCCCTAAGGCGAGGCCGAAAGGCGTAGTCGATGGGAAACGGGTTAATATTCCCGTACTTCTTACAATTGCGATGGGGGGACGGAGAAGGCTAGGTGGGCCTGGCGACGGTTGTCCAGGTTCAAGTGCGTAGGCTGAGGAGTTAGGTAAATCCGACTCTTCTTAAGGCTGAGACACGACGTCGAGCTACTACGGTAGTGAAGTCATTGATGCCATGCTTCCAGGAAAAGCCTCTAAGCTTCAGATTGTAAGGAATCGTACCCCAAACCGACACAGGTGGTCGGGTAGAGAATACCAAGGCGCTTGAGAGAACTCGGGTGAAGGAACTAGGCAAAATGGTACCGTAACTTCGGGAGAAGGTACGCTCTCGACGGTGAAGTCCCTTGCGGATGGAGCTATTGAGAGTCGCAGATACCAGGTGGCTGCAACTGTTTATTAAAAACACAGCACTGTGCAAAATCGTAAGATGACGTATACGGTGTGACGCCTGCCCGGTGCCGGAAGGTTAATTGATGGGGTTAGACTTCGGTCGAAGCTCTTGATCGAAGCCCCGGTAAACGGCGGCCGTAACTATAACGGTCCTAAGGTAGCGAAATTCCTTGTCGGGTAAGTTCCGACCTGCACGAATGGCGTAATGATGGCCACGCTGTCTCCACCCGAGACTCAGTGAAATTGAAATCGCTGTGAAGATGCAGTGTACCCGCGGCTAGACGGAAAGACCCCGTGAACCTTTACTACAGCTTGGCACTGAACATTGACCCTACATGTGTAGGATAGGTGGGAGGCTTTGAAACCAGCACGCCAGTGTTGGTGGAGCCGTCCTTGAAATACCACCCTTGTAGTGTTGATGTTCTAACGTCGACCCCTTATCGGGGTTACGGACAGTGCCTGGTGGGTAGTTTGACTGGGGCGGTCTCCTCCCAAAGCGTAACGGAGGAGCACGAAGGTGGGCTAATCACGGTTGGACATCGTGAGGTTAGTGCAATGGCATAAGCCCGCTTGACTGCGAGAATGACAATTCGAGCAGGTGCGAAAGCAGGTCATAGTGATCCGGTGGTTCTGAATGGAAGGGCCATCGCTCAACGGATAAAAGGTACTCCGGGGATAACAGGCTGATACCGCCCAAGAGTTCATATCGACGGCGGTGTTTGGCACCTCGATGTCGGCTCATCACATCCTGGGGCTGAAGTCGGTCCCAAGGGTATGGCTGTTCGCCATTTAAAGTGGTACGCGAGCTGGGTTTAGAACGTCGTGAGACAGTTCGGTCCCTATCTGCCGTGGGCGTTGGAAGATTGAAGGGGGCTGCTCCTAGTACGAGAGGACCGGAGTGGACGAACCTCTGGTGTTCGGGTTGTGTCGCCAGACGCATTGCCCGGTAGCTAAGTTCGGAATCGATAACCGCTGAAAGCATCTAAGCGGGAAGCGAGCCCTGAGATGAGTCTTCCCTGATACTTTAAGTATCCTAAAGGGTTGTTCGAGACTAGAACGTTGATAGGCAGGGTGTGTAAGCGTTGTGAGGCGTTGAGCTAACCTGTACTAATTGCCCGTGAGGCTTAACCATACAACACCCAAGGGGTTTTGATGGACTCAATGTAAGAACATTGAATGTGTTAAGAACGAAAAACAGCTTTCCGAATTAAAGAATTTGCTTGGCGACCATAGCGATTTGGACCCACCTGATTTCCATTCCGAACTCAGAAGTGAAACGAATTAGCGCCGATGGTAGTGTGGGGCTTCCCCATGTGAGAGTAGGACATCGCCAGGCTTTAAATTTAGACTTAAATGTCTAACCAGTGCGGAGCGGTAGTTCAGTTGGTTAGAATACCGGC
>NZ_JAHGAI010000027.1:0-2088 GCF_030248515.1 Vibrio sp. D401a
GTACTCGGGCACATAACGCCCTGTTAAGGTGTGAGCAACGCTATACAAAAGCCTCCGCATACTGCCTTAAACACAAAACGCAACGCACAGTAAAAATGCCAAGCGTTGCGAATCACTCTTAAACAGATTGTTAGCTCTTCAACCAATCTCGGATTTCTGTCAATGCACGTTCACGTCTAGCCTTAGATAAAGTTAACACTATGACTAGTTCTTCGTAATAGATGTTGTTGATAACTATTTCTTTTCTAAATGATGCATAGTATTCATCAAACTCTTCAGGGTCTTCTTGGATAATTCTAAAAGCCTTTCCTGTCCCTTTTATCCACGCATTAAAAATTGGATTGCCATCAAAAAACAATTCTCCGTTATCGAATCTATCTGCCAGATATTTCTCACTTTCTAAATCAATATAAGCATCTTTGAGCATTCTCTTTATCTGCTTATGCCAATAAGCAATATTCGGACGATATACTTTATTATCTTTTAAAAAATTTCTATACAAAATAGCCATTATACAAATGCGTCCCCTGACCTAACCTCTATATCTACCCTTTTCTGAGTGTCATTTTTCACCATATATGTCTTTGACACTTGGGCAGAAACACCTCCCGCTCTTTGAGCACTGTCTATAAATTTTTTAGCTTTAGCAAATGCATCGTTTCTATCTGTTAGTTCACGTCGAGATAACTTTCCTTTTAACGCAGCCTTTTTCGCTAACCCATCAGCATGACTCAATGGGGAACTTATTGCCCAACTTTCAGACTCTTCTAAGCCATGACCTTGAGCTTGAATTCTTCCTCTATGCATATTTGACCTTTTTACCATGAGAGCTAACGCCCTGTTAAGGTGTGAGCAACGCAATACCGATGCTTCCGCAAACCACCTTAACCACTAAACACAACGCATAGTAAAAATGCCACGCGTTGCGAATCACTCTTAAACAGTTTGTTATATGCAAATTTTTAGACTGGTAATTTGCATCGGTTCGCAGCTCGATAGAGTGCTATTGCTAGTTGGGAAGTCATTTTATTTGGGTCCACTTCCTTCACTTTTCTTTCCTTTGATTTTTTAATCTGATCACTCTGTTTCTTGGTCATCTATGCTCTCACATTCAGAACTAACATCATCCATTTTACCACCTGAAGCCAATGCCTCTGGCTCTACTTGATCACCTATGCTCTCAAGAAACCGTTCGCTAGCTTTTTGTTTGAGCGAACGTTTCTTAAGTTGTATTACATTATTTTTATCTTCATTCATGATCACAACCTCATATATAAGTAATCGCCCTTAACAACATATGTTAAACCAAAAGATTGATAGTACTTCTTAACATCATCATTTATTGGTTTCATTACCCGCACTTCTGTTGCACCCAGCAATTCTGCATATGTAATCATAGTAAAAAGTGTAGCGGGGAATACTCTTGCGCCAGATATATCTGGATTTGCCTCGATAAAATCTAACCTCATTGAGCTCCCATAATATGTTGGTCGACCTAATGATAAACTAAGAAGTTCACCTTTTGACCAAATTGCGAGTTCAAATCGTTTTGGGTATCTAAACTTAAAAGCTGCGTAACCCTCAATCCAATCCCAGTCAACTTTACGCTTTGTAGAGTTAGACCACCATCCAGCTAACTTTAGTGACTTTCCATCAATGCTCTTCAGCTCAATGTCTTTATATTCATTAGTTTTATTAAGTTTGATCTGAGCAGCTTTTATCGTATTCATTCTAACTTGCGAGTAACGCTGCTCAGCATCTAGGTGTGTGGATTTCATAACGCCTCCTTTATTGGAAACATTTTTAAATCCCGCGTATTACTAAAACAAACGATTATTAAATCATTGAGAGGCATACCCCACTGATAAAATTGATATTTTCACCTTTTGCATATAACGCCCTGTTAAGGTGTGAGCAACGCAATACCGATGCCGCCGCATAGCACCTTAAACACTAAACGCAACGCATAGTAAAAATGCCATGCGTTGCGAATCACTCTTAAACAGTTTGTTATGTGTTACAACTAAGGTGACTTTTATTTTTATCTTCCTACATTGACTACATCATTCACACCAATGCTAAATTTTG
>NZ_JAHGAI010000028.1:0-3237 GCF_030248515.1 Vibrio sp. D401a
TCCTGTTTTATAACGCCGCGTTAAGTGGTGAGCAACGCATACCACTCGACTTAAAGTGTTGTGCCGTAAACACCAAGCGTTGGGAATCCGTCTTAAACGCATTGTTAGGTGAGTTTATAACCGCGCAGTGTAGACGCACACCTCACGCACTCTACCTTGAGCTTGAATTGTTTTGGTTCCAACATACGTTGTACCCAACTTGCATATAACCGATTTTGAACGCTCATTTTCAGTTAAATGCATAACTTTGAGTTTACTGAGACCTAAATTCTCTTTAGCGTACTCGATTAGTGCTCTAGAGCCTTCCGTAGCATAACCGACACCCCAAAAAGGAACACCCAACCAGTACCCTAGTGTCCCTTCTCCCCCTTCAATCCTAGGAAAGCTCACTGCTCCAATTAGATTATTGCTATTCTTTAAAACCAAAGCGTAAACGACACCTTTGCCAGTGTTGAATAATTCTTGGTGCGTTCTAATCCAGTCAACAGCATCGGTTAGCTCGTACGGGTGTGGAATATTCGCTGTCATATCCGAGATGACTTTTTCACCCGCTAGCTCCGCAACTCTTGCTGCATCAAACTCTGTGAAGGGTCTAAGAATCAATCTATTCGTTTCAATTGTTGCTTGCATAATTTCCCTATTCACCTAACGCTCTGTTAAGGTGTGAGCAACGCAATACCGAAGCTCCCGCATACCACCTTAAACACGAAACGCAACGCATAGCAAAAATGCCAAGCGTTGCGAATCACTCTTAAACAGTTTGTTAAATGACCTATGACTTCGGTCTTTTCATTTGGTTTAAATGATGCTGACGAATCTCTGGTGCTATTTGGCTTGGTTTGCTACTTTCATCTGACTTTTTTAAATAGAGCCAGTTCGTTTTGCCTTTGAGTGATTGAACGTCTGAAAGTTTAATTGTCTTTGTCATGCTCTCTCTCCTTTGGTGTACCAAACGCTTCAAGTTCCTTTTCGGTTGGAACGACACTATCTGGATCACTGAGGGCTGCCTCATTAATTTCTCTATCAGATAGCGCTTCAAGTTGCTTTTTGTCAGTTTGCCCGCGAGAGAACTTCAAATTCTCAATTGATACCTTTTTGATTGTCATATTACACCACCTGAGAGTATGGCTTCATAAAACCTCTCTCATAAGATTTTTTTTCACGAGAGTTAGCTTTACGTGCTGAGATTAATCTAATATTACCACTTGATTGCCTCTCTGTATAAATCACAAACAAGATACCATATTTTGTCTTGCCAATCGTTTGAAACCTAGCTTCACCATAGTCATAGCGTGTATCTTCTCTTTCAATTCTGCTAGCATCAAGAAAAACGTGTACAGCATCAGCAAAATCAATTCTATGTTTTGCCAAATTTATTAAGTTTTTGTTCTCATCCCACTCAAATTCCATAGTTTGCCCTTTTGCTCTCATATGAGTGCGAGTGAGTATAGAATTTCAAAGCGTAAATGCGATTTACCAATATCTTTAGTTCGCGCTAACTCAATATACATCATACCTCGATTACATTAAGTTGCACCGATTTGAAAGGTCATTTAACGCCCTGTTAAGGTGTGAGCAAACGCAATGCCGAAGCTCCCGCATACCACCTTAAACACTAAACTCAACGCATACTAAAAATGCCACGCGTTGCGAATCACTCTTAAACAGTTTGTTATACCACTGTCTCAACGTTTTTCACTGAATGCCATCTCACAAACAGCCTTTTTACAAACACCTAGTATTCAACAATATCGTCTTCACATAATGGAATAGGTCGAAACTGTTCCGGGGGAGCATGAGAAATTGCGTTCCTTAGGTTTGCCCAAAGTAGCAACTCGTCGATCTCATGTTGTTCGATTTGATAACCACTGTTAACTAAAGCTTCTAGTTTTGACTTAAGCCCGAACAGCTTCTTGGCATTTTTATCTACAAGCTGATAAGTGATAACTGCTTCAATTAATCCCTGAAGCCTCCAGAGAGCAAACTGCCAAAGATACTGATTATCGGTATAACGATAGTAAGCAACATCATCAAGGATATCATCCGCAGTTTCAGAGCTTTCACTACGAACCCTTGCGGCTTCAGATTCATACTGATGATTTCGCGCTTCTATCATTTCACGCACAATTGATACTGCATGATCGAAGTCGGATTCAGTTACACCATAAACCCAGTAGTCATTCTCTGTCAGATTTTTTAATAGCTCACGCATTTTATCTCCGAAGTGGTATAACGCCGCATTAAGGTGTGAGCGACGCTTGGCTATACTTGAGCGAAGCGAAAATGCCAAGCGTTGCGAATCACTCTTAAATGCTTTGTTATAACTCTGAGTCACACTTTGTCACCGTAAACTTATACGTAGACTCAACTTCTTCTGCAACAATGACATAATCTCCACTTAAGTATGTTATGTGTTGCCCTTCATTCAGCTTGCAGTAACTATAGCGTTCCATCTCAAAGTTATAGGCAAACCACTTAACAGCGACACCGACCTTATCTGTATACCAAGAATTATCTTTAGCAAATGATAGACATAGAGCCATTATCGTAACGCATGCGAATACCCTACCAAAAAATAAAAGACCAGATTGTGGCTTTAATGTCTTTATGAAGTCCAGCAACAATAGTTGTTTAATTGAGGTATTTTTAATTGAAAATGCCGAGGTGAGAGCTACCAATGCAATGACAGGCATCATCACAAAGATTCCTGATAGCGATAAAGTTACTGGAATTAAAAGTACTGAAGACAAGGTTATAGTGTAACCAAATGGACTATTTGGAACCTCCAAGAACGAGTTCACAATTGATGAAGAAAATGCCAAATTAAACGTACTTCCTGCGACTAAGATTATCGCCCAAAATGCCTTAGCGAAAATCATGGAGCTCAATTTTGCCAATATTGAATTCAACCAAATAAATGCACCGCATATGAAGAAACTAAAACTTAGCCAATATGAAGGAAAAGGTAATACGCTAGGAAGCAGTAAGGTAACCAAGAAAGCAAAACCCAAAGCGTAAGCGGCCTCTTCATTGGACAACGAAGCTACTTTATTTTTGTACAGATTAGTAATTTCCAAAAGCATACCTTCCTGTGAGAGTTATAACGCCCTGTTAAGGTGTGAGCAACGCAATACCGATGCTTCCGCATACCACCTTAAACACTAAAATCAACGCATAGTAAAAATGTCACGCGTTGCGAATCACTCTTAAACAGATTGTTATATTTTATTTTTTAGG
>NZ_JAHGAI010000029.1:0-2486 GCF_030248515.1 Vibrio sp. D401a
TTTGTATCCAATGTCACGAGCTAGCATCGAAGACCAAAAACAATGACGAAATGCATCGCTTTTATCATTGTGTCCATTGATGCCAAAGCGAGATTCTGTTTCGAAAAAAGCAACATCTTTCGCTTCTTTTATTGCTATAGCATGGTGAGGGTTTAATTTAAGATACTCTTTTTCACCTTCTTTAAGAGAATTGTATTGTTGATAAATATGTTTAACCATGAGACCTCCGCATTTAAACACAAACTAGCCTACACTTTTAAAACAAATCCACATTACTAAAAACTGATTAAAAATAAGACCTTGAGAAGGAAAGCACAGTTACATGATTATCAATTACATCTTCGAACTTACTCGGACACATAACGCCTTGCTAAGGTGTGAGCAACGCAATGCCGAAGCCGCCGCATACCACCTTAACCACTAAAACTAACGCATAGTAAAAATGCCACGCGTTGCGAATCACTCTTAAACAGTTTGTTAGCTTGATATATATTCACGCACTAACTTTCTTTGGTGTGCTTAGCTTTGTAAGCAGAGTAAAAACCTATAAAGAAGAAAGTATTTGTTATTACTAAAACTAAACCTGATACCGCAGGTAGGTTAGAACCTAAGATCAATGAAAGCGTATAATACTGCGCACAAGCCGCCATTATGCAAAGAGCTAGTGAACGCAGTAATGTTACACCTTTAGGTAACTGACTTGGAGATGATAGGCACAAAGAGAAAAGCACGTGAGAGAAATGGATTGTCGCCAATGAAAAGGCAAGTATTAGAAATATGATTAGCATTATAAATCATCCGCTTTTAGCAAACCTCTACGTAACAACTCTTTTTGAGCATCTTTTGCATTTGAACTCGTTTGGTATGCAATAACAGTAACCATAACAACCAGAATTGCCGATGCTCGTGATGCTGCTTGTTTTGTTAGTCCCATTTTCATGCCAACTTGCGCTACTGGCGACGAGGTAACCGTTTTTTTGAGTTGCTCAGAGGCTTTTTGTGAAGCTCCAATGACCCCTTTTTCATTTGCGGAGTATAAAAATGCTGCAACACCAGCCACTGTCAACGGAATTGTTATATCTAGCCCTACGACTTTCAGCGCGTCAGTCACCCCTTTATTCGTATCAAAGAACTCCCTAAGCTCACTGTCAGAAAGAGACCACGAGAACCAATATGGATTAGCTACAACCTGCGAAACTAATCCGTACAATGAGGCTTTTAACTGGTTATCACTCATGCCTAGTATGTGCTTTAATATTTGCGATTGCTTATTTTTTGGGAGCTGTCTGTAGAGGACAATTCCAGTCATGATCGGAATTGCATTGGCTTGCTTTTTCAAGCGAGACTCATGCTTTTCCATTCCAATTAAACTCGCATAATATTTTACTGGGTCAGCCCCAACCTTTGACTGTTGAACTCTCATAAAAACTCCTACTTAGCATATATCCGGATTGATACGTTCTAAAAAGTCACGACACAAATCCACTTAGCTTTTTTTCGTATGACTTCACGAGAGACTGCAATTTACTGGATCAGTAATTACTTACTAGAACCTTGACTATAAGGTGTTGATATATCGAGCTAACGCCCTGTTAAGGTGTGAGCAACGCAATACTGGAGCCGCCGCATGCCATCTTAAACGCTAGACGCAACGCATAGCAAAAATGCCAAGCGTTGCGAATCACTCTTAAACAGTTTGTTAGAAGCACTATTACAATTTGTTTTGGTATAGATCACCGATAGGAAAAATCATTGTGTAATCATCCCAGTTTAGATTCCCATCAAGTAGGTCAAACTTCAAAAAGTGAGAAACGTCTTTATACACATCATAGTCTGGGTGACCATTACCAAAAATAAATGGTGCGAAATCCACGATTGAAATATGACTATCACTAAACTCGATTTCTAATATGTGACCAGTAAGATGCGTTGCTCTAACCACCGATAACTCTGACATTTTTAACCTTCTTCGTAATTATCATTGGACTTACATGTTTCTTCTTTACAAAGTAGTCTACCCACTTATCCACTATATCTTCCGCATAACAGTGAACAAAGTCTTGAAACTCTCGCTTCTTCTTAGACTCTAACCCAGTCCCCTTATCTTTGACTACAACTCTTGTTATACGTCCATTCTTTAGGTGAATTTCCGCCTTAGATTCTTTACCTTGAAACTTACCATGTATGTGAATCGGCTCATGCTCATTGCTGTAGAAAAATAGAACTATCCCTAAGTACTCATAAATTTTTGGCATATACACCTCCTTAACATAGAGGTGCATCATTGTGCATATATACCAATTAAAAGTTTGATTAAAGAATGAACGTTTGAATTCTTAGAGCTGTGCCAGTGCTTATAACGCCCTGTTAAGGGGTGAGCAACGCAATACCGAAGCTCCCGCATACCACCTTAAACACCAAAACCAACGCATAGTGAAAATGCCACGCGTTGCGAATCACTCTTAAACAGTTTGTTATATTTTATT
>NZ_JAHGAI010000003.1:0-63079 GCF_030248515.1 Vibrio sp. D401a
CCACGCAAGACACCATCGATGAGCCAGATGAAACCTTCGACCTGCAAGTGGGTGGGGTGACAGGCACTGCAACCATCCAAGATGATGACGATGCACCCGTGATCACGGAGGTCGCTTTGGTTGGCGAGACCGTACCAGAAGGCCAACCCGCTGAGTTTAAAGTGACGCTGAGTAATGCCAGCAGCAGCGACCAAACCTACACGATTGGCTTAGTCAACGGTACGGCAGGTGATGATGATTACGACACCAATTTGTCCAACATCGTGTTCAGTGATGGCGTGACCTACGACGCTAATACGGGACAAATCACCGTCCCAGCGGGCGTTACCATGTTCACTGCAACAGTGGATACCACGCAAGATACCCTCGACGAGCCGGACGAGACCTTCTTCTTAAACGTGGGAGGAGTCCAAGGCACGGCAACTATTGTTGATGATGATCTTCCCAACACACCGCCAACGGTACGTGATTTTGGTATTTTGTTGGATATCGAAGACGGAATCTTTCCCGTTCAAGATGTTGATTTTGACAGCGTAACTGGCGCTGGACTGCAAAGAGTAGAAGATTTGGAGGATGATGCTGTAACTCCGAACGATGGTGATATAGAAATCGAAATCGTTGAACTTCCTTCATTTGGTGAGCTTTTCTTTGTAGATGAAAACAACCAAGAAGTCATTATAGATCAAGATTTTATAAATAATCCCTCTAACAAATTATACGAAGATACAGAGGTTAAGTATCGACTTACGGAAGACTTTTTTGATGAGCAGAGTTTTGACTCCCAAGATCTATTGGATGAGTTTGACAAAGACTTCCTAGCTGATTCAGTTGATGTGAATGGATTGAGCTTTTACGGAGGGACAATCGATAGCAATGGTGATTTTGTAAATAATGCTCAGATCAAAGTTGATTTTGCTGCTCAACAAGTAGGCTTAGTTGTCGTGTCACCTGGAGAGACTGGACAGGGTGATGAAATCAGTACCAGTGAATTCATTGCCATTGATCTCGATGACGGTCTTGAAGCGAAAGAAGCAAGGTTAAATTTGGCAAGCTTGAATGACCGCTTCAATAGTGGTGCTGCATGGATAAACGTTTATTTTTACATGGACGGAGTTCTCGCTGAAACCCAGGTTATCCAAACTGATGACATTGTATTTACCGGAAACCAAGAAGGCTTTGCTACTGTCGCCATTAGTAGCGGTAGCTTTGACGAAATTCGTTTATTCCCAGAGACCGATAGCGCGAGTGATAAAGCGAGTTTTACATTAGTAGGTACACAGATTACCAGCTTCAACAATGTAAATGATTCATTTGACTATCAAGCAGTCGATTCTGGAGGGCTCACAAGCACTGATACTGCAACAGTTGATATCGAGTTCTCTAATGTCTCTGTAGATGCAGTAGAAGCTTCTGCTGTCCAAGTAGCGTCAATGCAAGCTAACAACATAGTTCAAGGTACTGACCAAGATGATACGTTGGTTGGTACGGATGGTAATGATATCTTGATTGGTGGACTTGGCGACGATCTGCTTACCGGTGGAGGTGGTAACGATGTCTTTAAATGGACAGAAATGGATGATGCCACAGATACAGTGACTGATTTTGGTGACGGAGATTCTTTAGACTTTGTGGACTTGTTTGATGGCGTCACAGAAGACGATCTATCTATCTTGTTAGATGATCTGAGCTCTGGTGATTATGCTGGGCAAGTTGATGATATTTCGGTATCAGTAACCGAAAGTGGGATTAACTCGACCTTGACCATCAACAAAGATGGCCAACAACTCGAAGTTAACTTTGATGGAGCATCTGCCGCTGATATTGCGAACAGTCTCATTAGCAACCTTGAACAACTAAGAGAATAAAAAAACGGAGCGCAGCTCCGTTTTCTTTTGAATCGATTTTAATCAGCGATTAAAGCACCTTACATGCAAAACCTTTCAGGTAGAAGCCTTCTGGGTATGCTGTATCTGTTGGGTGATCAGCGGCTTGCTCGAAACGTTCTACGAATTTTACTTGGCGATTCGCATCTACTGCTGCATCGGCAATGATTTTTTGGAACAGAACTTGGTCCATTAAGCCTGAGCAAGAATAGGTCAGCAGCGTGCCACCAGGCTTAAGGATTTGCATTGCTAGCATATTGATGTCTTTATAGCCACGACATGCACCATTCAATTGCGCTTTACTTTCAGCGAATTTTGGTGGGTCCATGATAACTACATCGAACTTTGTGCCTTGATCGCGGTACTCGCGCAGTAGTTTGAATACGTCTGCGTTTAGGAACACCGCCCGCTTTTTCGAGATATCAAATTCATTAAGCTCGGCGTTAAATTTCGCGGTGTCCAGTGCAGGTTGCGACACGTCTGCGTTGATAACACGCTTTGCGCCGCCTTTTAGTGCGTATAAACCAAAACCGCCGGTGTAAGAGAAACAGTTGAGAACTTCTTTGTTCTTCATGTATTTCACAGCTTGCTGGCGGCTATCGCGTTGGTCTAGGTAGAAACCTGTTTTATGGCCGCCAACGATATCTACGCTGATCTTCACGCCGTTTTCTTCAATAACCACTGATTTTGGTGGCTCTTCACCGTGTAACACACCAGTCGTTTCTTTCAGGCCTTCTTTCTTACGCACTGCTACATCTGAACGCTCGTAAACGTTGCAATCAGGGAAACATTCCACTAGCGCATCAACGATCGCTTGCTTGTTGTATTCTGCACCTGCACTTAACAGCTGACACACGAAGAAGTTTTGATAGCGGTCGATTGTAACGCCAGGTAGGCCGTCAGATTCCGCTGCGATCAGACGATAACCAGTCAGACCATCGCGCTCGATAACGTCTTCACGAAGAAGTTGAGCGTTGTTGAAACGCTTAACGAAGAACGTTTTGTTGATCTCTTCTTTTTCAAAACTCCAGATACGCGCTCGAATTTGAGAAGCAGGCGAGTATGCAGCTTTAGCTAGCCATTTTCCGTCGTGAGTGAATACATCAACGGTTTCGCCAAGAGCTGGTTCGCCCTCAACTTTACTGATGCCTCGAGAGAAGATCCAAGGGTGCTTACGCTTTACCGATTTCTCACGACCTTTAACCAAATAGATAGCAGCTGTCATTTCTTTAGCTCTTGTTGAATTTTGAAAGGGGCGTATTGTCCGGGATGTTGCCCGCAAAAGCAATATCCATCGATAATCCAGTCATTTGCTGAGGTTTCATTTTCAGCTCGATGCGCAAAGCTGACGGGGATTACTCCTGTGCAATGGAAACAAAAAAGGGCCACCGAAGTGACCCTATATTTTTCAACTTATAACTAAGCTTTAAGTCCTGTCAGTAGAGACTCCATTGTGTCACTCTGAGCACGGAGTTGTTCAACATTTTGAGACGTTGTGCTGATCATATTACACACGTTATTTGCTTGAACACGAACTTCTTCTACGCTTGAGGCAATGTTATCTGCAACCACGCCTTGCTCTTCCGCAGCAGTTGCAATCTGAATGCTGCTGTCAGAGATAGTTTGGTTCTTATCTGCTAGTGAGCCGATCTCGTGATTTACTTCTGCCATCAGAGTTTGGCCTTCGTTGGCGTTATGCACCGTTACTTCCATCAGCTTAGTGAGCGATTGGCTGTTACGTTGTAGCGCCTCAATCATCGCTTGAATTTCAACCGTTGCTTGCTGAGTACGTCCCGCAAGAGCACGAACTTCATCAGCAACGACGGCAAAGCCACGACCTTGTTCGCCTGCACGTGCCGCTTCGATAGCCGCATTCAGTGCAAGTAGGTTAGTTTGCTCAGAAATACCATTAATGGTTGTAACCACTTCATCGATTTGTGCTGCGTTCGCATCTAATTCTTCAACCGCTTGAGACGCAGATTGGATCTCAGTCGATAGATTTGAGATAGAGTGAAGGGTATTTTCTACTTTCACCTGACCAGACTGCGCAACGCTGCGAGCATCTTCAGTCTGTGTGCTTGAACTGTGTGCCAGTGTTGCCACTTCACGAATAGTCGATGCCATCTGTTCTGTTGCACTAGCTAGAGAGTTGAGGTGCTCTTGCTGCGTATTCGAGATTTCAGAGCTGTTTTGAATCGATAGGTTAAGATCAGAACTGATTTGCTGCATCAGCGCGACAGATTCTTGAATCGACTGAACCATCTTTTGTTCACGATCTGCCACTTTATCGATAGTGATTGCAATTTCACTGAACTCATCACGAACACGGAAGAAGTTCATACGTGCGGTTAGATCACCATCCGCTAGCGTGTTTAGTGCTTTATTCATTGTGAACATTGCACCGCCGATGAACGTCATGATGTAGTAAACACCAAGCGCGATAATGAACAAAGTGACAAGAATGATACTGACTTGAGTAGTGGAAAGTGCAGTCCATAGTGATTGATCGTGGTTCGCAACAAGGCTGAATGACCCATTTAGAACAGAAATGGCACCTGGGCCAGTGCCGAAGCTGATCGTCTCCGAAGTTGCAAGTAACGCAGAGACTTGTGATTGGTTGAGATTTCCAGCCTCAATAAGGTTTTTCATTAGTATCAATTCTTCTTGATACAAATGTCCCAGCATAGTGTTTGCAGCACTATTAAGAACAAGCGTAAGAACAATTAAGGCAATGACGGGGAGCAAGAAGAGTAGATAGAACTTCTCTTGAATTTTTAAATGGATGAGATATTTATCAATCCAACGGAATGGAATTTCTTTCATAATAATAAAAACCAAATAAAAACCCACTATCCTTAGTGGGGTAAATAGACGCAATTAATATATCACTCAAATATAGGGAGCGGTATACGGATGGTACTAAAGTGTGAGAAGTTTCTGATAGTAGGTCATGTACAAGGGGTAGGATTTCGATACCACACATCGCATCAAGGATTGAAGCTCGGTCTAACGGGGTATGCGAAGAACTTAAACAACGGAGATGTTGAAGTGATTGCCTGTGGCACAGAAGAGCAAATTGCCGCGTTTTCGAAGTGGTTGGAGGAAGGTCCGCGGACAGCGAGTGTGGACAGTGTCACTCAGGAAAGTGTGTCTTACAAACCTTTCCGCGGATTTAAGATCTTATAGCTTTATAAGCTTTCATTTTGTAAGTGGTATTTTAAACCAGAGCCTTACAGACATTTCGCTGGTTTAGGAAGGCCAGCCAATTTGGTTGCCTGTTTCGCTGGGCCTTTCTTAAACAGTTTGAACAGGTACTTGCTGTTACCTTTCTCAGGCCCGTGCGCTTTTTCCATCGCTTTAACAAGCATTCTTACCGCAGGTGAGGTGTTGAACTCCTCATAAAAGTCACGTACGAAGTGAACCACTTCTAAGTGTGCATCGGTAAGCTCGATCTCTTCATCTTTTGCTAGAAGCTCAATCATGCCTTCTTCCCACTGAGTGTGGTCAAGTAGGTAGCCTTGAGCGTCGGTTTCAATTTCTTTGCCGTTGTAAACGAACATAGCTTTGTTTCCGCTAAGTAACCATTGATACGTATAGGGTAGCGTAGAGACTAACGTATTCTCAACAAAAGAATCTTCTAAGCTTTTTGAGCGATGTAAATATGTGCAGCCAAGAGTAGAGCTTGGAAAGGGGCAAACGGTTTGGATAAATCAACATCTATTCACTAATTTGTCTTTTTATGCGTTTAGTTAGAAAATTCTCGGGGTAAGTATTTTGATTTTTGCATCATTATGCAGAATGTTGCTGATAATAACATCCACACTCCAAGAGTACGCTTTTGAAAGCTCAGTCGCAGTTACAATGAGATAGGTAAAAACTCATATATTGTATTGAAGTTGCAAGATTACAATCTCAGCATTTAGCAAGTTCATAAGACATAGAGGTAGGCTTAGATGGAAATTCAATGGTGGAATGCGTTAGCTTTAATTGGTTGGGTGTTACTGCAGTTGGTATTTGTCTTTTTATCTTTTTTCTGTTTAATGGTTTTTATTCGTCATAAACCGCTAAAACCAAAGTATCAAGGGATAGGTAGTCTGATAGGCGTTGTGTTTTTTATTAGTTGGCTGGTTATGTTAGTAATTCCGTTCATTTCTGTTTACCAGTTTTTTGATCTTGTATTTGAAGCTTCTGAATGGAATGATTTTGAGCCAGCAACACAGTTTTTTGGTCATTGGTGGGTAGCGCTAGGAGTGCTGTGGTT
The DNA here is from genome assembly GCF_030248515.1 of Vibrio sp. D401a. NCBI lineage: Bacteria > Pseudomonadati > Pseudomonadota > Gammaproteobacteria > Vibrionales > Vibrionaceae > Vibrio > Vibrio sp. D401a. The sequence continues at coordinate 6,145 of NZ_JAHGAI010000003.1, forward strand.
ATGTTCATCGTTCGATGAGTATTTGAGAGATAAAAGCTAGCGATACATAAATCAAAAATAGGGCGTCTTTATAAAGCGCAGACAAAGAAAAAGCCCGAAGTAGAACCTCGGGCTTTTAAGTTTTGAACTCAACCTAACAGATTAATCGTCGTTCATGATGCCTAGGATGCTAAGTAGGCTGATGAAGATGTTGTAGATTGAAACATACAGCGTAATCGTTGCTGAGATGTAGTTTGTTTCACCGCCACGAATGATGCCTTGAGTGGTCATCAAAATCGCCATCGTTGAGAATACGATGAACAAGCTGCTCATTGCCAAGTGAAGGATAGTTGATTGGATGAAGATACTTGCAATCATACCTACTACTAGAACAACGAACAGTGACAGCATTAGACCGCCCATCATTGATAGGTCGCGCTTAGTTGTTAGTGCGTAAGCTGAAGCTGCCATAAATGACAGGGCTGTACCACCAAGAGCAGTAAGAACAACATCGCCCATACCAGCGCCGATGTACATATTCAGAATTGGACCAATGGTGTAACCCAAGAAGCCCGTGAATAGGAACGTAAATACAAGGCCAAGGCTGTTGTTGCGGTTTTTCTCAGTCAAGAATAGCAAACCGTAGAAACCAACCAGCATCAGGATAATACCTGGACGCGGCAAGTTAAACGCCATAGAAACGCCAGCAACCAGTGCTGACCATAGTAAAGTCATTGAAAGTAGTGCATATGTGTTACGCAATACTTTGTTGGTTTGTAGAGCACTCTCTTGAGTAGTAGTGCGTGAAAACATAGGACTGTTCATAATCTTCCTCTATAAGGGACCGTCTTATCTTTGATATATAGACATATATGGGCCCGAAAGTTCAATAAATCAAGCCCGACACGTCTATCTCTAGAACAAAATAATAATAGAAATAGTGTGTTATGTATGTGGCAACTTGTAACACAATATTACCACCTTGCATAGCAAACAACGGTTTAATACTCAAAGCTCTGAAGACCAGCTCACGAAGTGCTTGTAAGATTGTGCAAATTTACAACGTATTGAATCAACTGGATTTTCGTAACTTTGGTTTTAAGCTCGTTGTTGAATAAAGAAAAGCGCTGATTTTTACTCCAGCGCTTAGATTTTTCAGCGTCTTTCACCCCACTTGGTTCGAGGGGCGATGCAAACCCATGATTAATGATGCAGAATTTGAGCTAAGAAATTCTGGGTTCTATCCGATTGAGGATTTTCAAAGAAGTCGACAGGGTTGTTTTCTTCAATGATTTCACCAGCGTCCATAAAGATGACTCGGTCGGCAACTTCCTTCGCAAAGCCCATCTCGTGCGTTACACACAGCATCGTCATGCCTTCTTCCGCTAACTCAACCATTACATCTAGAACTTCACGAACCATTTCTGGGTCGAGTGCAGAAGTCGGCTCGTCAAACAGCATTACTTTAGGGTTCATGCACAGAGAGCGTGCGATAGCTACACGTTGCTGCTGACCACCAGAAAGCTGACCAGGATACTTGTCGGCTTGATCTGGGATCTTAACGCGCTCTAGGTACTGCATTGCGATTGACTCAGCCTCTTCTTTGGGCATCTTCTTCACCCAGATTGGTGCGAGAGTGCAGTTCTCTAATACTGTAAGGTGAGGGAATAGGTTGAAGTGCTGAAAACACATACCCACTTCACGGCGAACCGCTTCGATGTTCTTCAGATCTTCTGTGAGTTCAGTGCCTGAGACATAGATGCTGCCAGCTTGATGTTCTTCCAAACGGTTTATGCAGCGAATCATGGTCGACTTACCTGAGCCAGAAGGGCCACAGATAACGATTTTCTCGCCTTTCTTTACGTCTAGGTTGATGTTCTTTAGTACGTGAAACTCACCATACCACTTATTCATGTCCTTCAACTGGATCATATAATCTTGTTGTTGCGTCATAATACGTCCTTGATCTTGATGAGTTATCGTTTGTGACCGGTATGCAGTTTGTTTTCAAGCCATATCGAGTAACGCGACATGCCAAAACAAAATACCCAAAACACTAACGCGACAAATACATAACTTTCTGTTGCGAAGCCTAACCACTCAGGGTCGGTATTCGCGGCTTGCCCAATACCCAGCACATCAAACATACCGATAATAAGCACCAGACTGGTATCTTTGAACAGGCCGATGAAGGTATTCACAATAGAAGGGATAGTGATCTTCAGTGCCTGAGGCAAAATGATGAGCCCCATTTTCTTCCAATAGCTTAATCCGAGTGCATCTGCCGCTTCATATTGTCCTTTCGGAATCGCTTGCAAACCACCACGTACTACCTCCGCCATGTAGGCGGCACTGAACATGACCACACCGATAAGCGCACGAATTAGCTTGTCTGTTTCAGAGCCTTCTGCCAAAAACAGGGGCAGCATTACTGATGCCATGAACAGCACGGTGATCAATGGAACTCCACGCCATACTTCGATGTAAACAGTACAAATACTGCGAATGATCGGCATGTCAGAACGTCGACCTAGTGCCAAAGCAACACCAATAGGTAGCGATACTACGATACCAACGAGTGCGATGATTAAGGTAACTAATAGACCGCCCCATTTGTGTGTCTCAACTACTTCAAGACCAAACACACCACCGTATAGTAGAGCAGCGATGATGAACGGATAGATGTTAACAAAGAACAGCCATATCCAAATACGTTTTGGTGTTTTCTCGTACGCTAGCAACACAGTAAAGATCGCTAACGTGATGTAGAACAGGCGAGGGCGCCATAGCTCAGCTTCAGGGTAGAACCCATACATGAACTGCTCCCAACGGACGCTGATAAATACCCAGCACGCCCCTTCGCGAGTACAGTCATCTCTTGTTGTGCCAATCCAATCCGCATTAATAAACGCCCAATCAAGGATGTTCCAAAGAGCAGAAAACACAATGTAAGCTAGAATCAGCGTTACTATTGAGTTGACAGGGCCATTGAATAGGTTTTTGCGCAGCCAACCTACTACACCAACAGTATTTGCTGGCGGCGGGAGATCAGGCTGAAATTGATGTGTGCTCATATTATCTCTCCACCAGCGCAACTTTGCGGTTATATAAGTTCATCAACGCAGAAGTCACCAAACTCAACGTCAAGTAAACGCCCATGGTCATCGCGATAATCTCTATCGCTTGTCCTGTTTGGTTCAGTGTGGTGCCTGCAAATACTGAAACCAAGTCAGGGTAACCAATTGCCATCGCCAAAGAAGAGTTCTTGGTAAGGTTTAAATATTGGCTAGTGAGAGGAGGGATGATAATACGCAGAGCTTGCGGAATGACGACTAACTTTAGCGTCTTAGTGCGAGGCAAGCCGAGCGACATCGCTGCTTCTGTTTGACCATGACTCACCGCATTAATACCAGAACGTACGATCTCGGCGATAAATGACGCAGTATAGACACTTAGTGCAAGAAGCAGTGCGGCAAGTTCCGGAATGATGCTGATACCACCGCGGAAGTTAAAGCCTTTTAATTCTGGGTATTGCAGTGAAATAGGCATGCCCGCTAAGAAGTACACGACTAAAGGCAGTACAACTACCAAACCCAGCACAATTCTGCCCATCGGTGTTTGCTGACCTGTTAAGCGTTGTTTATTGTTTGCCCATACATTGATCAAAATACTCGCGATGACACCAAAGACAACCGCTGCGATAACAAAACTGCTTCCAGCTTCCATAACAGGGGCAGGGAAGTATAAACCGCGTACGTTCAGAAAAATTGCTTCGCCAAGACTCATACTTTGCCTTGGTGACGGGAGGGCTTGAAGAACGGCGAAATACCAAAAGAAAATTTGTAGAAGTAGAGGGATATTTCGGAACGTTTCAATGTATACCGCGGCTAATCGACTTACCAACCAGTTGGAAGAGAGACGCGCGACACCCATGACAAAACCAATTATGGTGGCGAGAATAATACCCAGCACAGAAACCAATGCGGTATTAAGGAGGCCAACGACAAACGTACGCCCATAAGAAAACGTTTCGTCGTATTCAACAAGAGTCAGACCTATCCCAAAGCCTGCTTCTTGGTTAAGGAACCCAAACCCTGTAGCGATACCTCGTGCATCAAGGTTGTTGAGTGCATTGTTGATGATTGTATAGAAAAAAAATACCAGTGCAGCAATGGCAATGATCTGAAAAAGAGCAGAACGAAAGGCTGGATTGTATATCAGGCTCTTACTTCCGCTTGGTTTGGACATCGTACTTGGCGATGCATCATTCGTCGGTTTCATACAGCGATAACCTCAAACCCTTATTTATAGATTCACTCACGAAAAAGGGCGGCATAAACCGCCCTGTGATAATCGTTGTATTAGCGGATTGGTGGCGCGTACATGAAGCCGCCTGCATTCCATAGTGCATTGACACCACGAGAAATTTTCAGAGGTGAACCAGTACCAACTGTGCGCTCAAAGCTTTCACCGTAGTTACCAACTTGTTTGATAACTTGGTAGCCCCAATCGTCGCGAATACCCAGTCCTTTACCCTTTGGACCATCCACGCCAAGAATACGCTTGATGTTTGGATCTTTTGATTTCAACATCTCATCAGCATTTTTCGAGGTAATGCCATATTCTTCCGCGTTCACCATTGCAGATAGAGTCCATTTAGCGATATTGAACCACTGATCATCGCCTTGACGAACTACTGGGCCCAGCGGCTCCTTCGAAATGATTTCTGGTAGAACCGTTGCAGCAGCGGGATCTTTTAGATTTAAGCGAAGAGCATAAAGGCCGGATTGGTCAGTCGTTAATACGTCACAGCGGCCAGCATCGAAGCCTTTAGAAGTTTGAGCAGCAGTATCAAAGACTACAGGCTTGTAGGCCATTCCTTGGTTGCGGAAGTAGTCGGCGAGGTTTAGCTCAGTAGTGGTACCCGATTGCACACATACAGACGCGCCATCAAGATCTTTAGCGCTAGAAACGCCAAGGTCTTTCATTACCATGAAACCCTGACCGTCATAGTAGTTTACACCAACAAAATTTAGACCAAGAGCGGTGTCACGGTGCAGTGTCCAGGTAGTGTTTCGTGAAAGTACATCAATCTCACCCGACTGAAGTGCAGTAAAACGTTCTTTTGCAGTTAGGGGTACATATTTAACTTTCGTTTTATCCCCAAGAACGGCAGCAGCCAATGCTTGGCAATATTCTACGTCGATACCTTCCCATTCACCTTTTGAGTTTGGGTTAGAGAAACCAGGTAGACCAGTACTTACGCCACAAGTAAGAAAGCCTTGTTTTGTCACTTTGTCCAGAGTAGTGTCTGCAGCTTGTGCTGATGTCGCCATCATTGCAGTAGAAGCCGCTACGACGGAAGCAAGAATTGTTAGTTTATTTGCCATTTGTATCCTTCCTGTATGATCCATGTTTAATCAGGAGCGACCTGATACAACGTGTCCTGTTTTGTTTGTGTTATTGTCCTACGTGATTGATTTTCGAAGAAACGGCAATCGCAAAATCAATCCGTTATAAGCGTAGGAAAGGATCTGCTAATTCTCAAATATATAATTTAAAAAGGTTTTTGGAGAGAACTCACAAAGCGCCTTGAGATTTAGAATGACGAAATGTTAATTGTTTGTAAATAGTGCAACTAATTGTCGAATTGGTGCATCAGAACAATCACGCAAAGAGGGTTTAAAACGGAAGGATAAAAGTTTGTTATTAAAACTGTCATTAGTGTAGGTTGGCTATGATAGCGAAAATTTTGAACAAAAATTATTTGTGACATCAAAACAAGGTGAACAGGTTGCCCTGTTTTTGGTAGCATGAATTTCGGTAGTTATTTAAAGTAATCATGGATTGAAATGCGATATTTTCCTCTGTTCTTAGATTTAGTCGATAAACCCGTGCTGGTTGTTGGCGGTGGTGAAGTCGCCAGCCGTAAAGTAGAAGCTTTACTTAAAGCAGGGGCTGACGTCACCATTGTATCCCCGAGCTTGGTCGATTTTCTTGCGAAGTTGGCAAACGATCACCAAGTGCGTTGGGTTCAGCGCTTTTACTCTAGTGACATTGTCACTGGTTCGTTTGTTCAAGTTTGGGCGACAACGGATAATCCGGCACTGAACCACCAAGTTTACAAAGATGCTAAGGTGTTGGGCATCTTAGTGAACGTTGTCGACGACAAGCCTTATTGTGATTTCATTACGCCTTCGATGATCAATCGAGGTCGTATTCAAATCGCTATCTCTAGTGGTGGTGCTTCACCTGTTTTGATTCGAAACATTCGTGAAAAGCTAGAAGCGATCCTGCCACAAAATATGGGATTGATGGCAGAGTTTGCTAATTCAAAACGCAATTCGATTAAGGAAGCACTGCCTAGTGTCGACTTACGTCGTAAATTTTGGGAGAACTACTTCTCACACCCAGATGTTGAGAATGCACGTGATAACCGTGAGCTTGAAACCATTTACCAACAAACAATGGCAAAGCCTCTAGATGACCAAGGAAGCTGTACTTGGATTCAAGTAGGTAATGATGTCGAAATGCTACCAATTAAAGCTGTGCGTTACATGCAGCAAGCTGAACTCGCATTGTATTCAACAAAGTGCGAAGCAGATGTTATGGAACTCGTAAGAAGAGATGCCGAGCGTGAGTCATTCTCGAGTGCCACTGAGCTATCTGATATGCTGCAAAAAGCAAAAGAGGACAATTTACGAATCTGTGTCTTTGTTCCGCAGGGCACGAGTGAGTTTTCACTTTTGCAAGGGCAAGACTTAGTTATCTAAAAGCGATATCTCCCTCCTTCTAAGCGATACATACAAAAACGCCGACGATTCTCTCTCGTCGGCGTTTTTTATTCCACTATTCCTATCCAATTATAGGGAGAATAGGAGAGCGCAATTAATCACGGAAGTTGTTGTACTGGAATGGGATACCCATATCTGCTTCACGGATCGCTGCAATCGTCGCCTGCAAGTCGTCACGCTTCTTACCTGTAACACGAACTTTGTCACCTTGGATCGAAGCTTGCACTTTAAGCTTTGCGTCTTTGATCAGTTTAACTAGCTTTTTCGCGGTTGGAGTGTCGATGCCTTGGCGGAAAGCGATATTTTGGTGCCAGTTTTTACCTGTTGCTTCTGGATTTTTCGCGTCCATAGCATTTGCATCAATATTACGCTTAGCCAGGTGGCTACGCAGGATGTCACGCATTTGCTTAAGCTGGAACTCACCTTCTGCTGACACTTTTACGTTTTCTTCTACTAGCTCAAAGCTCGCATTCACATTGCGGAAATCGAAACGAGTAGACAGTTCTCGGTTAGCATTATCAACCGCGTTACGTAGTTCAACGGTATCGATTTCTGAAACAATATCAAACGATGGCATGAAGATTCCTTGATTATCTTGTTATAGGGAAATTACTTACTGGATTTTACTGCTTCTGCCAGCATATCTAGCATAGTCACAGTATCATCCCAACTCAGACATGGGTCAGTGATAGATTGACCATAAGTAAGGTTGTTAATATCAGTCATTGGCTGATTGCCTTCAATAATGAAGCTCTCTGCCATGATACCAGCAATACGAGTGCTGCCTGACTTAATTTGGTCACAAATGTCTTGTGCTACTTCTATTTGTTTACGATGTTGCTTTTGGCAGTTAGCATGGCTGAAGTCTACAATCAAACGTTGTGGCAAGTCGAACTCGGCAAGTGCATCACACGCTTGCTTCACTGATGTCTCATCAAAGTTTGGACCTTTTTCACCACCACGAAGAATGATGTGGCCATAAGGATTACCGCTAGTACGGTAAACCGTCATACGGCCATGCTTGTCTGGAGAGTAGAAGTAATGCGATGCTTTTGATGCACGGATAGCATCAATGGCAATTTTTACGTTACCGTTTGTACCATTCTTAAAGCCAACTGGACATGAAAGAGCAGATGCCATTTCACGGTGGATCTGAGACTCTGTGGTGCGAGCGCCAATCGCTCCCCAAGTAATCAGATCTGCAATGTATTGACCAGTGATCATATCAAGAAACTCAGTAGCAGTAGCAAGACCAAGCTTGTTGATATCCAGTAGCAGTTTACGTGCTTTGTGAAGACCAGCTTCTAGCGCGTATGAACCATCTAGGTTAGGGTCAGTGATAAGACCTTTCCAACCAACTACTGTACGAGGCTTCTCGAAATAAGTGCGCATGACGATAAATAGTTCATCTTTGTACTTATCTTGAATGTTAGCAAGGCGCGTCGCGTAGTCGATCGCTGCTTCTGTGTCATGCACTGAACAAGGGCCAACGATAGCAAGAATACGATCGTCTTCGCCTGTTAGGATTTTTTCAATTTGACGGCGAGATTGAGCTATACGATCCGCGACATCGTCAGTAATTGGATACACGCTTCCAAGCTCTGCGGGTGTAGGCATTGGACCCAATGGTTGGGTTCTCAATTCATCTGTTTTAATAGGCATGTTATAGCTTTTTTCTCTATTGCGAAGCGGTAAAGATAACGGAATTATAGTTAGGAATAAACCGTTTAACGGTATTCTTACCCAGTAAATAGTGCTTTACCTATGTGGAAGTGCTCATTTATTCACGACATTTATTTGTGAGGGCGCGTTTTACGCAATGCTATCAATGCATAGCGACTTGATTTTTAGAGCAATATTCCTATTTTCAAACATAACGAATTGAGCGGCGGCAACAGTAGTTGTGAGGGGCTTTATTCAGTTTGATAATGAACTGGTTGTTAGGCTCGACCATGCTCTATATAAAAGAAGTTAGCGGAGTTTTGGTATATATCGACATACCCGTGAGTAAAATGAAATGACATTGACGTCTGGTTTTAATCTTGTCCTGTTAACATTTCTTTGACATTTAAGGCGTTGGCTGATTAACTGGTCAGACTAGTTTGGTAGGGAGACCAAAAAATGTTGTCAGCAGTGCGTCGTGCAAACTTCTATTTAAATATGTTTGGTTTTACAAAAGTGCCGCTAATTTGGCTATGTAGACCAAAGATATTAGCTATTGACGAGAAGCACGTTGAAGTAAGAATTCCTCTGAAACGAAGAACCAAAAACCACCTAAATAGTATGTATTTTGGTGCTTTAGCTGTGGGCGCAGATGTAGCTGGTGGCTTTCTGGCTATGAGTAAAGCGGAAGAGCAAGGCGAGAGGATTTCTTTAGCATTCAAAGGTGTTAAAGCGGATTTTTTGAAGCGTCCAGAGGGTGACGTTCATTTTGTTTGTCATGATGGCCCCTTAATTGATGACATGTTGCGAAGAACATTAGAAACGGGGGAGCGAGTTAACCAAGATGTGAAAATTACGGCTTTGTGTCCAAGTTTGCATGGTGATGAGCCAATGGCAGAGTTCTCTCTTACTCTGTCGATAAAAAAAGCAGCCCAAAAACAAGCTGCTTAACATCATTCATTGTAGAAGTAGTGGTTAGGTCAGTTCTATTTTTTCGATAGAGACGATTTTGGAGCGGTTTAATACGACTTTCCAACGGTAATAAACCGGATCATCCGTGTGGTTGTCTTCTTTGACAATCACATTGAGTAAGTGTCTTTTCTCAACAGACTCTTTACTTACTTGTCCATCCGCCAAGCGGTAAACACGGTTTGAGCTTTTATCCATTAGACGAATAATTGGACGCAAGCTGATGTTTAAAGTCTCACGAGTCTGTTCGTAACCACTTAAGAAGAGAGAAGTGGCCATTTCTGTCTTAGCATGGTAATGAAGAATTTGCTCTTCGCGCTGAACAACGCGCTTCTTACGGATATTTTGAATGCGGTCAGGCAAACTCGAAAGTGAGCGGTAATCTAACCATTCCAACTTACGGCCAACGACTTTCTTGGTGGTCGGATCCATGTACTTCTTACGCCACTTTGGCTTACCTTTTCGGATCCAACGCCACATCGCATCGCGGAGGTCATCTTTAAAGATTTCGCGTAGAGCATAGATGAAAGACATCGCGATAATAAACGACGCAGAAATCTCACCAAGGTAATCACGAGCAAGAATCACCGTACTTGTGACAACAACCATGACTAAGCCTGTCGCAATACCTTTGATTGCACGCTTGATGTTATTGCCCATCGACATTGTCTTTTCGCGTAAAACGATAGGGTGCTCAATCAAGCGCCTTAGTAAACGCATTTTATTCGATAGACGCGTTACATCATCAACCACACTTGCAGAGTTATAATTGTTCAATTTACGGTGCGCTTGCTCTTTCTCACACAGGGTGATCAAACGCTCTTTAATTGTGCTGTAATCACCTTCTCGTGGAAGATGAGCAACTAACGACAAAAACTTCTGCTCAGTATACCAAGATAGGTAGTTATCAATATTTACGTAGTAGCGCTTGAGGCTTTCTTCATATGGAATCGAGCGACGAAGGCGTTTTAAAATATCCAGCGTTAGCTCTATAACTTCATCTACCTCTTCAGCGGTGACGCTGTCACTCTCATGTTTATTCAGCGCTGCTACTGCTTTATCGAGTGCAATGACGTACTGATAGGCGAATAAACTCAGACTCACGCGGTATTGCTGGTTAGATAAACGGCCTCGTTTTGCTAAACGACTGTGCACTAGAGGGAGAAGTACCTCAGTACTGTAATAAGAACGTTTTTGGGTGATCGAGGTATAGTAGAACTCAGACTCACTGATGATGTCGGAATTTAGCCCCAATTCCCCTGGGACAAAAAAGTAGATATCAAGGTCAAGTGTTTTACTCTTTGCCAATGCGTGGCTAATTTTTAAAGTTATTGAGTCTTGTTTATCGACAGTGACCAAGGAAGGCTCCTGATGTTGCTAAAGCAATGTGTACCCATATCACGATAGTTGAATTACTAGGGAGGTGGTTGAACAGCAACAGCATAACAGAGAGGTTTGCTTTTCTCTCTGATTTTCTTGTTAGTTTGGGTATAATTCCCAGTAAATTTAAAAAGAGACAAATTCGATGATTAAAATTGGTCAAATTAACAGCTTAGAAGTCATTAAAACGGCTGATTTTGGCGTATTTCTGGATGGTGAAGATTACGGTTCTGTATTGCTGCCTAACAAGCATGTACCAGAGGGCACAGAACTGGGTGATCACCTAGACGTATTTCTTTACTTTGATTCAGAAAGTCAGCTAGCTGCGACCATTGATAAGCCAATTGCTCAAGTGGGCGAATGGGGACTTATGAAAATCGAAGGCATCAACAAAACGGGTGCATTCGTTAACTGGGGTATTAAAGAGAAAGACCTTCTTATCCCATTCAGCGAGCAACGTGCTCGTTTTACTGCTGGCCAAAATATCCTGGTATACGTATACACAGACAAAGCATCTGGTCGTATCGTAGGTACGACTAAATTCAACAAATGGCTAGATAAAACTCCCGCTAACTATGAAGTAAACGAAGAAGTTAATCTTATCATCGCAGAGCGCAGCCAACTTGGTTACAAAGCGATCGTTAACGGTGAGCACTGGGGTATGATCTTCCCATCAGATGTCTTTGGTAAGCTATTTATCGGTAAGAAACTGAAAGGTTACGTTAAGCAAATTCGTGAAGACGGAAAGATTGACTTAGCGCTTCAAAAAGTTGGTGTTGCGAAGATGGATGACCTATCGAGCAAGATCATGGAACAACTTGAGAAGAAGGGGGGATTCTTACCTCTTAACGATAAGTCTTCTCCAGAAGCAATTTTTGAAGCGTTCCGCACTAGCAAAGGTACTTATAAAAAGACCATTGGCGGGCTATACAAGGATGGTAAGATCGTTATTGAGAAAGACGGTATCCGTCTGGCTTAATAAGCTCGCTAACCCCTCAAAAAGGTTGCTGGTTGAGTTCCTTATAGCTGATGAGCTTTGAGCTCACGTTGACAAATGCTGCAGCCAAAAAAATGGCCCAAACTCGTCCTTTTTTTGGGCCTAGGGGAAACGGCTCCTTTTAGAGCCTGCGCTAAACTTTTTTGACCAACACATATTGTCGGTTAAACATAGAGAGAAATGCCGTTTCAAAGCGATGCTTTGATACATTCAGTTTAGTACAGGGCACTCGAATCGCTAGTAAGCTCAGCTCCAATCATGCTTTATAACTAAAAAGCCATCGTAAATACGATGGCTTTTCATTTGTTTATAGCATGTCAATTTGTTACTAAAATAAGTTCTTATCACGCACAAGTTCGCGTGGCAGACCGTTTTTAATTCGATTGCTGACCCATTTCCCAAGACCAATGATCGTGCCTTCATACTTAACTAGAACTTCACCTTTCCCTGTCTTCATATCGGAAGGAATGTTTTGAGGGCGCACGTCTCGTCCCATATACCATTCACGAGCCTCTTCAATAGTCAGCTCAATAGCTTTCTTTTCTGAGCCCGTTGCAAGTGCCGTCGCCACTTGATGCTGCCAGCGATAACCGTTTTTGTGTGATTCGGCAATCTTTATCCCCATTCGAGAGAAACGCAGTTCGCCAATCATGGACTCTAGCTCATTCGGGAACAACCAAACGTCTTTGTCGCGAATCCAAACTGAACTGTCACCTGGTAACTCAATATCCATCGTGCTTCGCAGTTGCTTTGCAATCTCTGCTGACTCTTTGTTCGATGCTTTAACAAATGGGAATTTACCCATACGCTTTTTCACCTTTGGTGCTTCTACTGCAGCAAGCTTACGAATGCGTGCCACGAAAAAGCCCTCACAGTCATAGACTTGCGGGAAAATATGTAAGAAGCCTTCTTCTGTAAGCGCCGCTTCGGCATTTTCGAACAGATCTTTTAAGCTTTCGAATTCAACCGCATCACCAAATGTCTCTTTCAGGTGATGACAAACTTGTTGGTTTTCTTCCGTGCTTAGCGTACAGGTTGAATAAACCATTACGCCGCCTGGCTTTAGAGCGTGGAAAGCACTTTCAATCAGGTCTTTCTGAGTATCTGCAATTTCCACTACTGACGCTTGCGTCCAGTTTTTCATTGCATCTTCATCTTTACGAACCGTACCTTCACCGGAACAAGGTGCGTCGAGTAAAACGGCATCAAACTGTTCAGGTAGCCAACCACCAAAGACACGACCATCGAAGTTGCTAAGCGCGGCGTTACGAACGCCACAACGTTCGATGTTTGCGTGTAACACTTTGACACGACTCGCTGCGTATTCATTTGCAACCAATACGCCCTCGTTATTCATCAACGCGGCGATTTGAGTCGTTTTAGAACCTGGCGCTGCGGCTGTATCTAGAACGGCTTCGTACGACTCATCGTTCATGAATAGGGCAGAGACAGGCATCATAGAGCTGGCTTCTTGAATGTAGAAAAGCCCAGACATGTGCTCAGCAGTATTTCCAAGAGGTACAATCGACTCATCAGCTTCGATCCAAAAACCTGTTTCACACCATGGTACAGGGAAAAGAGTCCAGCCTTTTGCTTCTGCGCGCTCTAGAAACGCTTCTACACTTATCTTCAGTGTGTTTACACGAATACTTTTGCGAAGTGGCTTTTGGCACGATGCGATAAAGTCTTCCATGTTAAGGTGAGCAGGGAGAATAGTTTGGATTTTTTCCAGAAAAGCTTCTGGGATGTAAACATTAGGATGCAAAGTGAAATCTCGATTGCAGAATTTGCTGCAAATAATATACGAAAGCGACTCAGAAACGAATAGTTATGCGGCGATGGTCATAAAAAAGAGCAGTGATTGCTGCTCTTTAGATCGAGATTATTATCGCTTCTCGCGATTACGGTTTTGGAATGGCGGTGCGCCATTTTGACCAGTTCTCGTCTGCTTGTGGGTACAGATAGAATGATTGACCATCTTTTGCCGCAGGCGGGATTTGTGATTGTTCCGGGGTAGAGAAAGCAATACCGCCACGAACTAAGCTATCAAATGTGCCTGCTTTGATGTTCGCGCCAGTAATGCCAATTGATACATCTACACCTGAGACATTCCAGAACACACTATTTTGACGAACAAGGTAAGCGTATTCAGGTTGTATCTCAATCTTAGTGACAATACGATCCGCAAACTCGCCAAGACGAACATCAGTCACGCTGCCAACCTCCATTTGACGATATAGAATTGGGGTGCCAACCTGAACTGAACCTCGCTGCTCACTTTGAAGTGTGAATGAGATGCCTTTTTCTGCTTGCTGACTTTTGGCTAAATCAAATTTAAATTTTTCTGCACCATGACCAGGTTCAACACTGATTGATTTCGAGACCAACGCACCTAAGTTTTTCACGCCACCTAGCCCTATCTCGGGTTCAGTTAGCCAGAAGTGTGAGCCTGTAACAGCAACATCACTGACAAACTCTGGCAGAATTCGAGCAGTGACGTCGATATGCTCTTGTTTAAAGTTCGGTACAACTAAGGTAACTTCACCGACTTTCACTCCTTGGTAATTAATCGGCATGCCTTTTGTTACTTCTTGAGTCCCATCGGTGACCAGTTCAATGATTCGGCCAAACTTACGCGCTTTGTTCTGGTCACTATAAAGCTTCCAGTTCTGTCCAATTTTATTCTCAATCCCTGGAATAGAGTCGAAGGCGATACCGCCTTTTATCAGCGTTTTTAATGGATGAGCTTTGACGCTAATACCAGCCAATGACGCTTCAACTTCTACTCCTGAACGGTTCCAAAATACCGTTTGGTTAGTAAGTAGGTGTGCATAGCGATTTTCAATTGTCGCTTTTACAATTACACCGCCATCAACGAGGTTGAAGTCAGAGACACTTCCGACAGGAAGGTTGCGGTAGAGTAGAGGACTGCCTTTTGAAATAGGAGGAAGCTCGTTGGCGAAGAGCGTCAAAGTTTGTGACCCGCTTTGATTATATTTTGCTAATTCCGCAAGAGAAGCACTTTGGAACAATTGATACTCACTAGTGATGGACTCTTTTCCTTCACTAACGAAACTGATTGAACCGGTTAGAAGCTGCTTTGCTGGTGGCACGGTGACGCTTAATCCTGATTCAGTTAACTCAGCAGAAGCACTGCCGGTCACATAGAAGCGGTTATTAGATTTAATTAAGTGCTTGAACTCATGGTCAATGAGGACATCCATAAACACTTCATGTTTCACTTGTGTAGCGCTCTCTTTATCCAGCAAGCCAACGTTGATAATCGAACCTACAACGATTCCTTTGTATAAGACATTTGCCCCAGTATCTAAGCCAAATGAGTTGTCTGACACTAAGCGAATGGCGATAGACTTTTCTTGCTGTTGATTGAAATCTGTTTTACGAATAGCACTGAAACGACGAGCGCGATCGCCTTGCTCTGGGACGATGGTAAGGAAATTACCGCGAACTAGGTTAGTGATATTTTCCACCCCAGAGAGTGACACTTTCGCTTCTTCTAAGATGAACTTTGTATTTGTTGTCAACATGTCGCTAAACGCAGGCTGAATCGCAGCAGAGGCGAGAATTAACTCTCTACCCTCAGATAGACCCAAGTCTGTGATTTGGCCAATCTCAATGCCGCGATACATGATTGGTGCGCCTTCACCGCTAATATTGTTGTCGTCGGGTAGTGCGATCTTAATCGGAATACCTCGACCAGCCGTTTTTAGATCGCGATACAGTCTGAACTGCTTGTTTTCTTCTACTGGTTCACCATCATCCGGGGAATCAACGGCTATTGCCCCACCAAGAAGGGCGCTCATGCTCTCTAAACGAACATCTACGCCATCAAAACCGATGCTCGCACCAATACCACTCACATTCCAAAAGCGACTTCGGTTATTAATAATGTGTCGGTACTGCTCTTGAATGTTGGCATGGATCGAAATGGATTTTGCGTCTTCATTTAACTGGTAGCTGTACACTTCGCCGATAGGGATCTTTTTATAGACAATCTGAGACCCAACCGACACACCTCCCAAATCCTTACTCTTGAGTATGATATTAAGACCTTGAGTGACGCGAAGATCAGTAGGTGCTGAATCTAACGCATGAAATGTTGTTTCATATTCTTTGCTATTGCCTGGCTGAATAGAAATATAGTTACCAGAAACTAAGGCGTCTAAGCCGGAGACACCAGACAAACTCGCCGTCGGTTTAACTAGCCAAAATCGTGTACTTTCATTCAATAGCTTTGTCGCTTCTGGATAAATATCCGCATCAACGTAAATGTTACTGAGGTCTTTAGATAAGTTGATGTCTCTGACGATACCTACCTCTAACCCTTGATATCGGATCGTCGTTCTGCCCGCTACTAATCCCGCGGCGTCAGAAAAGTAAATTTGTACTCGTTGACCAGCATCGTGAATGGATTTAACCACTAACCAGCTGGCAAGTACCATGGTAAGAATAGGTAATAGCCAAAGAGGAGACAGGCCAATACTTTTCTTGACGTCAGGGGAGTAAGAATTTTGAGAACTATTCTGAACACTCATTTATGAACTCTTTTTTTATAGTCTGGAGCATTATCCCAAATAAGCCTTGGGTCTATGCTATCTGCTGCGAGCATAGTTAAAACAACTACTATTCCAAATGCGACTGCACCATAACCTGGTGTGAAATCTAAAATCTGTCCACGGTCGACTAGCGTCATCATTATTGAAATAACGAATAAATCCATTACTGACCATTTGCCAATCCATTTTACAGCGAAGTAAACCATCATACGCTGTTTATGAAATACAGAACGCTTGAACTTGATGCAAAGTAGGATATAGGCCAAACCTAAAATCTTGATGACGGGGACGATGATGCTGGCGACAAATATAATTATTGCAATGCCGTACATGCCATTTTTAACTAATCCAGCAACACCTGAAAAGATTGTATCTTCTAAACGTCGTCCATTTGTGATCAAGATAGATATAGGAATTAAGTTAGCGGGGAAGATTGCAATCGTCGCTGCAATTAAGTACGCCCACGTTTTTTGAATGGAGTTTGGTTTTCGATGATATAGCACATGATGGCATCGTTGACATTTATCACCTTCGGGCTGTGAAAGGTGGCACTCATGACAATGAATATCTTTGTGCTCGAAGTGAAAAGCTCGTTCTGGTTGCCAGGCTTCCCAATATCGACGAACGCTGATACGGGTGATTAATAATACAGTAAACAATTGAAGGAGAACTAAGCCAATAAGCCCAGGACCAACGAAAATATCTGAGTAATCTTGGAGCTTAAAACATGAAATGGCGATGCTAACAAGAAATACGTCAATCATCACCCAATGCTTTAGGTGTTGAACAAGCCAGAGTGAGATACGCATACCGTTAAACCAGCGGATCTTCATCGATGCATGAGCGACGACAACAGAGCTACAAACGATAAATGGAGCTAGAGAACTACAAAATAGAATCAAAAGTGACAGTGCAACGAAACCTTCGTCCATTAACGTAATCATTCCAGCAGGGAGGGTTGCCGGGATCATGACCCCAACTAAACGAATACTGATGAAGTCAAAGAAGTGGGAAGGGATGAACAGTAATAAGCAAGTGACGGCAATTGCCAGATTCCCAGAAAGGCTAGGAGAGCCGCCACGATAAAGTTGCGTGCCACATCGAGGGCAATAGGCGTGTTTCCCTCTAGGTAGAAGGAGGGTATCGACAGGTAATTCGCAACCCTGACATAGTCTGACATTGTCAGGGTTATTTGCATGCTTATCTAGAGAGGCCAATATGACCTCCCTGCGATAATACTAAACGTGGGACTGAACTCCCCCGTATAACGTTTGGTACAAACCTTCTTGTTCAACTAACTCACCATGCGTGCCCGACTGGGTGACTTTTCCATCTTCAAGTACGTAAATTAAATCAGCTTGTTTTACTGCAGACAGCCTGTGCGCAACGATTAAAGTGGTTCTGCCGTTCAGAAACTCTGTTAACGCCTTATGGAGCGCTGCTTCCGTAGCGGTATCTAATGCTGATGTCGCCTCATCAAGTATTACAAACTGAGGATCGCTTAACACCATACGAGCAATGGCCAATCTCTGTCTTTGTCCACCAGACAATCGGATACCGTTCCTACCGATTTGGGTGTTTAAACCATTGTCTAATTGCTTCATTACGTCTTGTAACTGAGCAACTTCTAATGCGCGCCACAAAGACAACTCATCAAAGTCACCACCAAGCGTAAGATTATGCCTTAGCGTGTCGTTAAATAATATAGGTTGCTGTAATACAACGGCAATTTTATTACGAATTACATCGAAGCTTATATCTTCACTGAGTTCATCATTAAAACGTATGTTTCCAGAGTTTTGTCGATAAACACCAATTAATAGTTGGATCAGTGTGGATTTACCTCCACCAGAAGCACCAACAAGTGCCACTTTTTTACCCGGTGGAATGTGCAGTGAGAGGTTATCCAAGACCTTTACCTCACTATTGTATGAAAAATCTACATTCTCGATTTTAACATCAACTTCTTGGCCTTTGTTGAAAGGATTTACCTTAGAAACAGGTCTATGTTCTTCCTCGAGTTCAAGAAGGTCATTGATGCGTTTTAGGGCAGCTTTAGCGCTGTACCAAGAAAACTGAATGCCTAATAGCTCTTGTACTGGGGACAACATAAACCAAAGATAGCCAAAGACCGCAAAAATCTGACCGATGGTGAGGTCACTGAACATCACCATGAGCATTGCGACGGCACGGAAAAGTTCAAAACCGATTAAGAAAAGAAGGAAGGACACACGACCAGCTGCCTCTGACTGCCAGGCGTATTTGTCTGCGTCGATACGGATCTGATCAGCATCGAATTTTAACTGTTGAAGAAACTCACGTTCTTTGTTGGCTGCTCGCAATTGGTAGATGCCATCTAAAGTTTCAACCAATCGGTTTTGGAAAACTTCGAATGAGTGGTTCTCTTTGCGCTTAAGATGTTTGACCGTACTTCCCAGCTTGCGTGAAAAGTAGATAACGATAGGGTTCACTAGAAGAATGAATAATCCAAGACGCCAGTCTAACCACAAGAGAATGATGGCCGTACCTATGACGGTGAGTAAGCTAATAACAAATTTAGCTAACGTAGAACCGATAAACTTATCTATGGTCTCTATGTCAGTGATAAGGTGAGCGTTGATGCCGCCGCTACCTTTTGTTTCATATTGGCGAATACTTATCCGACCAAGTTTGTCGATCATCTTGCTTCTCATTCCATAAGTAATCGTCTTTGAAACAAGAGTAAACTGGCGGCTTTGAACTATGTTAAGCGCTTGGCTGGCAGCGCGCATGAGAACAACAAGGAAGAGAGTAAAGAAGATATAACCCGTAGGAGTATGCCATGCCTCTGGTAAAACAAGATTCATGGCTGCCAAACCAGAAGCTGGCTTATCGAGTAGTACTTCATCGACCATAAGTGGCATCAGAAGTGGGATAGGAACACTAATCAGAGTTGCTAAAACCGCAATAAAGTTAGCCAAAGCCAATTTAGACTTGTGCTTTTTTGCTTGAGTTATCAACCAAGAACGGCTAATAGTGTCATTTCGTGAAGTCATTGTAATGAGAATAAGTCCTATTAAATTTTAGGCGAGCATTGTATTCACTAATAATGGAAGCCTCAACAGAATAATTTGGAAGTTAATATGACCATAGAACAATACCAAACACTTACCAAACAGGCGGTTGCACTTATCGAGTCGGAACCGGATTTAATTGCAAATCTTGCGAACATAAGTTCACTTTTATTTATGGAACTAGAAAACCTAAACTGGGCGGGATTTTATTTGAAAAAAGGAAACGAGCTCGTTCTTGGTCCGTTTCAAGGTAAACCCGCTTGTGTGCGTATCCCTATGGGGCGAGGAGTATGCGGAACTGCGGCGCAAACTAATCGCGTACAAAGAGTGTACGACGTACACGAGTTTGAAGGTCATATAGCGTGTGATGCAGCAAGTAACTCAGAAATAGTTCTGCCATTTACGATTAATGGGGAAGTGACTGGTGTACTTGATATTGATAGCCCAAGTATTGGTCGTTTTAATGAAATTGATGAGCAAGGCCTCACACATTTCATGTTAGAAGTAGAAAAGCTGCTTAATTCGCACGCTAACGACGCATAAATTCGCCCTCGAGTGTGGTTTTTCCTTGGCATGTCACTATAATACGAGAATATTTTTCTTAATGCTTCGCGGAAATCCGCTCAAATCAGGAACCCTCATGACTGAAAAGTTAAAAAACAGCAAAGAAGTTATCGCATATATTGCTGAATGTTTCCCTAAGTGCTTTACTTTAGAAGGTGAAGCAAAGCCTCTGAAAATTGGTATTTTTCAAGATCTTGCGGAACGTCTAAATGAAGACGAAAAAGTAAGCAAAACTCAGCTTCGTGCAGCGTTAAGACAGTACACTTCATCATGGCGTTACCTACACGGCGTAAAACCTGGTGCGGTACGTGTTGATCTAGATGGCAACCCTTGTGGTGAACTAGAAGAAGAGCACGTAGATCACGCTAAAGCAACACTAGCTGAGAGCAAAGCTAAAGTGCAGGCTCGTCGTAAAGAGCAAGCTCAAAAGGCTCGTGAAGAAGGTAAAGCTAAGGCAAAACCATCGGCTAAAAAACCTCAACAGCCTCGTCGTACTAACAAACCAAAAGTACAAAAAGAGAATAAGCCTGTAGAAACACGCGCATTAAACGCTGATGAAATCACAGTAGGCAATGCAGTAAACGTGAACATGGGTAAAGGAAACATGGCAGCGACCATTGTTGAAGTCAATAAGGATGATGTACGTGTTCAACTTGCTAACGGCCTACAAATGGTTGTAAAAGCGGAGCACTTGCGCGCATAAGGGAGATACTCCTACGCATGAATTGCCGTTCAAAAGTGACACTGATTGCTGCTAGCTTAATGCTAGCAGCTTCAGCTCAGGCTCTAGAAGCCAAACTAAACAAAGATGATTTGCCGGTTCTCGCTCCTGAAGTTCAGCACGAAACAGCCAGCAAACGTGTAACATCTCGATTCACACGATCTCACTATAAGCACTTCAATCTTAACGATGATTTCTCCAAAGCGATCTTTGAGCGCTACGTAGAAATGCTTGATTACAATAGAAATATTTTTACTCGAGCCGATATCGACTCTTTCAAAGATTGGTCAATCAGCCTTGATGATCAACTTAAAGCTGGCAACAACAAGATTGCTTTTGATGTTTATAACCTTTCGATGCAGAAGCGCTTTGACCGTTTCGCCTACGCACTGACTCTACTCGATAACGAAATCAAGTTTGATACTGATGAATTTATTGAATTAGATCGCTCTGAAGCTGCATGGCCAAAAGATGAAGCGGAATTGAATGAACTGTGGCGTAAGCGTGTTAAATATGACGCTCTTAACCTCAAGATGACTGGTAAAGAATGGCCAGAAATTAAAGAGGTATTAGAGAAGCGTTATAACAACGCAATGAAACGTATCACTCAAACTCGCAACGAAGACGCTTTCCAACTTTACATGAACGCTTTCGCTCGTGAAGTTGATCCGCACACTAGCTACCTGTCTCCTCGAAATGCAGAACAATTCCAATCAGAGATGAATTTGTCTCTTGAAGGTATTGGTGCCGTACTTCAAATGACCGATGACTACACAGTGATTCGATCTTTGGTTGCCGGCGGTCCTGCTTCTAAGAGCAAACAGTTGGGCGAGGGTGACCGCATCATCGGTGTTGGTCAAGATGGCGAAGAAGTTGTCGATGTCATTGGTTGGCGTCTTGATGATGTCGTACAGTTAATTAAGGGGCCAAAAGGCACTAAAGTTAATCTGCAAGTCTTGCCAGAAGGTAAAGATGCGAAGAGTTACGTTGTCACTATTGTTCGTGACAAAGTTCGCCTAGAAGACCGCGCGGTTAAATCTGAAATCATCGAGAAAGACGGTAAAAAGATTGGTGTGCTTGAAGTTCCAAGCTTCTACGTTGGTCTCTCGAAAGATACAGACAAACTGCTTGCTGAACTAAAAGCCAAGAACGTTGACGGCGTGATCGTTGATTTACGAAACAACGGTGGTGGTGCACTGACAGAAGCAACCGCTTTAACAGGTCTCTTTATTAAAGAGGGCCCGGTTGTTCAAGTTCGTGATAGCTACGGACGTATCAAGGTAAATGCAGATACCGATGGCCAAATAAGTTACGACGGCCCGCTAACTGTATTGATCAACCGTTACAGTGCTTCAGCGTCTGAGATCTTTGCGGCAGCAATGCAGGATTATAATCGTGCGATTATTCTTGGCGAAAACTCTTTCGGCAAGGGTACCGTTCAGCAACATCGCTCACTGAACCATATCTACGATCTTTTCGATAAAGAGCTTGGTTATGTTCAATACACGATTCAGAAGTTCTACCGCATTGATGGTGGCAGTACTCAGAACCGTGGTGTTGCACCAGACATCGCTTATCCAACGCCAGTTGAGCCAAGCGAAACAGGTGAAAGTGTTGAAGATAACGCGTTACCTTGGGATAGCATTGATAAAGCAAAATATCAGACATTCCCAAGTAACGACGCACTTGTGACTCAACTGACTGAACTTCACAACAAACGTATCGCAGATGAAATGGAATTCCGCTTCATCAAAGAAGATATCGAGAAGTACCGTAAAGAGAAAGACGATAACTTATTGTCTCTTAACGAGAAAGTTCGTGAGGATGAATCGGATAAAGCCGAGGCTCTACGTCTAGAGCGCATCAATGAACGTCAAGCTGCAATGGGTAAAGAACCATTCAAAACGCTTGATGATGTGCCAAAAGATTACGAAGCACCAGACGTTTATCTAGATGAATCCGTTGCTGTTATGGTCGATATGCTGAAGAGCTAATAATTCAGTCATAATGACTAACAATTCTGTGTATTAAGAGCGAGTCATAGCGACTCGCTCTTTTTTTATGTGTATTTACCACTATGTTCAAACTGAATTCGGTGAATCCTACGCTTAATTTTCTCCAACAAATTACGTGATGTAGATCAAATATTTCGCGAAAACGAGATCTAGCACCTAAGCTAAAAGAAAACGATAAGGATACCGTTATGAAATGGTTCATCATTTTACTTAGCTTTTGCTGCTTTAGTGTTTCTAGTGCGGAACCCAACAAGGAAGACGAACTCAGTCACTTTGACACCCCGTTTTTGATCGGCGACTGGTACTTGATGAATCCCAACCCGGAAGAATCATCAGAGAATTTCCGTGCTATCAAACTGACTTTGGGTTCTGATTACACCTTCTCGATCGATATACAGAAAAAAGACTACTCAATAGACCATTGGGAAGGGATGTATAACGCCAATGAAGACACCATTGTTCTTGGTTTGAATACAGACGAACCACAAATTTATGCATATCGAAACAATCACAACACATTAGATTTGAACGGCGTGACCTTCACAAAAGGACTCTCAAATGCGCTTGCCGGCATTTGGTCCAGTTCACAAGTCGGCGGCGATGGTATGCTCGCCAATAACATCAATCAGATGGATTTGATTCTACAACCTGACTTTGTGTTCATGTTCCGTGTCGCGAACGATGAAGGTGAGGAGTCTGTTAAGCAGGGCGTGTTCTACACCGAGGGGGAACATTTGGTTCTTTTGTATGAAAACGGGGAACATGGTACTCGCTACGTACTCAATCAAAATGAGCTTACGATTAAGGATTCAAACGGTGATATGTACGCGGTTCTCAACCGAGTGACACCCTAAATGATTCATCCTCATTATTTCACGCTAGGTTATTAATAGTGAAATATTCTGATGTTGATTAAATGTTAAACGGAAAGCGGAGCTAAGCCACTAAAAGCTCCGTTTTTTTATAGAAAGACTTGTATTCTGATACCATAACCCCTACAAATAGCTTATATCGTGATACCAGTGTGAGGTGTTTGAGCCTCTAGTCCTGGTATTTTTGTGGTTCTATATACAAGGATTTATGGACATGTCTCAAGCTCCCCAAGCGAAATATCGCAAAGATTATAAGGCGCCATCTCATACCATTACTGATATCGATTTGACGTTTGATCTTTATGACAACGACACAATCGTCACAGCAGTATCAAAAGTAGTTCAAAAGGGTGAATCAACCACGTTAGAACTGGACGGTGAAGGGCTAGAGCTACGCTCCGTAAAAGTGAATGGTGAAGATTGGTCTCACCATGAAGTAAAAGAAGCCTCTTTAGTGCTTACCGATTTGCCTGCGGAATTTGATTTAGAAATCATTACTAAGATCGACCCAGAAGCAAACACGGCACTTGAAGGTCTTTACAAATCAGGTGGTGCGTTTTGTACGCAGTGTGAAGCAGAAGGCTTCCGTCGTATTACTTACTACCTAGACCGTCCAGACGTTCTTGCGAAATACACAACAAAAGTGATCGCAGACAAAGCCGTGTATCCATACCTATTAAGCAATGGTAACCGCGTAGCTGAAGGTGAGGTAGAAAATGGTCGTCATTGGGTTCAATGGCAAGACCCACACCCAAAACCAGCTTACTTGTTCGCATTAGTAGCCGGTGATTTCGATGTACTACGTGATAAATACACAACCACATCAGGTCGTGAAGTAGACCTAGAAATCTTTGTCGACAAAGGTAACCTAGATCGTGCTGGTCACGCGATGACTTCACTTATCAACTCAATGAAGTGGGATGAAGACCGCTTTGGTCTTGAGTATGATCTAGATATCTACATGATCGTGGCCGTTGATTTCTTCAACATGGGCGCGATGGAAAACAAAGGTCTAAACATCTTCAACTCGAAGTTTGTCCTTGCGAATGAAAAAACCGCGACTGACCGTGAATACCTTGGTATTGAGGCGGTAATCGGTCACGAATACTTCCACAACTGGACGGGTAACCGTGTTACTTGTCGTGACTGGTTCCAGTTGAGTTTGAAAGAGGGCCTAACGGTATTCCGCGATCAAGAGTTCTCATCTGATCTTGGTTCACGTGCAGTAAACCGCATCGACAACGTTCGCATTATTCGCGGTCCGCAATTCGCGGAAGATTCAAGCCCAATGTCGCATCCAATTCGTCCGGATAAAGTTATTGAAATGAATAACTTCTACACGCTAACCGTGTACGAAAAGGGCAGCGAAGTGATTCGCATGTATCATACGCTACTTGGCGAAGAAGGTTTCCAAAAAGGTATGAAACTGTACTTCGAGCGTCATGATGGTACTGCAGCAACGTGTGAAGATTTCGTTTCTGCAATGGAAGACGCAACGGGCGTTGACCTTAAGCAATTCCGCTTATGGTACAGCCAGTCTGGTACGCCAACACTTCGTGTAAACAGTGAATACAATGCGGAAGCAAAAACTTACGCACTAACAGTTGAACAATTTACTGAAGCAACGCACGACCAATCAGAAAAACAAGCGCTACATATTCCATTCGATATTGAGCTGTACGCACAAAACGGTGATGTGATTCCACTGGTTATCAACGGTGAATCGGTACACAACGTTCTAGACGTGAAGCAAGACAAGCAGACTTTCGTATTCGAAAACGTCGCAGAACAACCAGTGCCATCATTGCTTCGTGAGTTCTCTGCACCGGTTAAATTGGAATACGATTACAGCGATGATGAACTGATCTTCTTGATGAAGCACGCAACAAACGATTTTGCTCGTTGGGATGCAAGCCAAATGCTGCTAGCGAAGTACATTCGTCAAAACGTAACTAACGTTCAAGCGGGTGGTGAGGTTAAGCTATCAGAAGACTTAATCGATGCATTCCGTGGCGTGTTACTTGATGCGAATCTTGAGCCAGCGTTTATCGCACAAGTTCTGTCTTTACCTTCAATTAACGAAATCACTGGTTGGTACAAGCAGATTGATATTGATGCGGTAGATACGGTACTGAATGACATTACAGTGTCACTTTCTAAAGAGCTAGAAGATGAACTGAGTGCCACCTACCACGCATTGAACCAAGCAGAGTACAGCATTGATCACGACGCTATTGGCAAACGAGCTTTGCGTAACCAATGTCTGCAGTTCCTAGCTCATACTGAGAAGGGTAATGAACTAGTTAAAGCGCAATACGAGTCATCAAACAACATGACTGATACGATTGCGGCAATGAGTGCAGCAAACAATGCGCAACTTACATGTCGTGAAGCTCTAATGGCGGACTACAGTGACAAATGGAAGCACGATGGTCTGGTTATGGACAAATGGTTTGTTCTTCAGGGCAGCAACCCAGTTGAAAACGCACTTGAGAAAGTGAAAGAAACCATGAGCCACGAAGCATTTAGCTTGAAGAACCCGAACCGTACGCGTAGCTTGATTGGTTCTTTCTTAAACGCAAACCCTGTGCGCTTCCATGATAAATCAGGCTCTGGCTACCAGTTTGCTGGTGAGATCCTTCGTCAGTTGAACGATACCAACCCACAAGTGGCGTCTCGTATGATCGATCCTCTATTGAAGTTCCGCAAATACGATGAAGGTCGCCAAGCCCTTATCCGTGCAGAGCTTGAAAAGCTTAAAGCGATGGACAATTTAGCGAAAGACCTATTCGAAAAAGTGACTAAAGCACTAGACGAATAATCGACAAAAGAATAGGGTGGTCGTTATGATCACCCTAGTTTTTTGTTCTGACAATAATCCATTCTCATGAACCAGTATTACTTCTCTCTCAACATCTCTTATCAAACATTTCTTTCACACTACTCTGGTGCCGCAAGTTCTGTACAAGTCATTACTGACAATGGTTTGAGGGTGCAACTAGATGCATCAAAATTTCGACCATTTCTTAGTCAATTAGGCATTAGAGGTCGTTTTAGACTCACAACTGACCAAAATAATAAGTTTCTAAAGTTAGAAACTCTGTGATGCCTGATATTCCTAGTGAGTTAAACAGGAATCTTAGTCACATAATCAAACATTTCACCTCCTACCACTGCGAATTTTTGTTAAACATTTGTAATTATGCTTTTACAATAAGTGCATGCATTACCTATGCTTAGTTTCGAGGCTAAAACCCGAAGTTAAGTCCCCCTACAAAACAACAATTCTAATGTGGAGTGTGAATATGACCGCGCGTGAAAATGTAGTGCCGGTTCTGCTTGAAAAGGTATACCAACTAATTCAAGACAAACTCGAGCTTTCTCACCAACCGCTTGTAACTAAACTTGCTCAACACTTATTTAGTAACATTGCTGATGATGACTTGATTCAGCGAAACGAATCCGACCTATATGGTGCCGTTGTTAGCCTGTGGCATCATGTCAATGAAAAGAAACCAGAAGACATTTCTGTCAGGGTATTCAACCCAACTGTCAGCCGCCAAGGTTGGCAATCAACACACACTATTGTTGAAATTGTTGTTCCGGACAGCCCGTTTTTGGTGGATTCCATCAAGATGGCGTTAACGCGACTTGACCTTGTTTCTCACTTGATGCTCAACAACCCAACGCAACTAGAACGCGATAAAAAAGGGCAAGTGACGGACGTTAATGGCGAGGGTGGTGTTCTTCAATCTCTGTTCCATATCGAAGTTGACCGCTTAACCAGTAAAGGTGAAATGCAAGAGCTGAAAAATGAGCTACTGACCATTTTGTCTGACACGCGTTTAGTGGTTGATGATTGGAAACAAATGGTTGATAAACTTAAGATCGTTACTGATGATCTTGAAAAGAACAAAGATCGAGTTTCGATGAAGACTGATCGTTTAGATGAGACGATCGAATACCTACGTTGGTTAGGGGATCATAACTTCACCTTCATGGGTTACAAAGAGTATGATCTTGTTAGCGTCAATGGTGACACTGAGCTGCAACCTGTTAAAGAGAAAGGTCTTGGTCTCTTTGCCGATGACAATCGCATTCGCAGCATCAAGCTTTCTGAACTGTCCGACTCTGCACGCCTAGAAGCGAAAAAGCCTTACGCATTGATCATCACTAAGGGCAATCAAGCATCTCGTATTCACCGCCCAGCTTACACTGACTACATTGGCGTTAAGAAATTCGATAAGAACGGCAAAGTGATTGGTGAGCACCGTTTCACAGGTCTTTACACTTCTGCTGTATACAACCAAGCCGTACAAAGTATTCCTCTGATCCGCGAGAAAGTGGATCGTATTCTAGAAGCGAGTGGTTACCGTAACGGATCGTACTCGTACAAAGCCCTGCACAACATTCTAGAAAACTACCCACGTGACGAATTACTTCAAGCTCGTGAAGAAGAGTTATTAGAAGTGGGGATGGGCGTTGTTCAAATGCAAGATCGTGACTTGTTACGTCTATTTGTTCGTAAAGACCCGTTTGGTCGATTCTTCAGCTGTATGGTTTACGTGACAAAAGATCGATACAACACAGAGCTTCGTCGTCAAACGCAACGCATTCTTAAGCAGTACTTTGGCTGTGAACAAGAGGTTGAATTCACAACCTTCTTCTCAGAAAGCCCGTTGGCGAGAACCCATTACATTGTTCGTGTAGACAATAACAACATTGATGTAGACGTGAAAAAGATTGAGCAGAACTTAATGGAAGTATCGACTTCATGGGACGACCGCCTAAAAGAGTCTATCATTGCTAACTTTGGTGAAAGCAAAGGTCTTCCGCTTTCGAAAGAGTACATGAGTGCATTCCCACGTTCATATAAAGAAGACATGATGCCAGGTTCTGCGGTTGCAGATATCGAACGTCTAGAAGCGTTAAGCGACGACAACAAACTCGGCATGTTGTTCTATCGTCCGCAAGAAGAAGCGGCTGAATCGAAAGCAGTTCGCTTGAAGCTATACCACCGCGACGAGCCAATTCACCTATCCGACGTGATGCCAATGTTGGAAAACCTAGGGTTACGTGTGATCGGCGAATCGCCTTATGAGATCGAAACCAACAATGGTCAAACATTCTGGATCCTAGATTTCTCAATGCTGCATAAGAGCGACAAGACCGTTGATCTTCGTGAAGCTCGCGATCGTTTCCAACAAGCATTCGCAGCGATTTGGGCTGGTAATCTAGAGAGTGATGGCTTCAACCGCTTGGTACTAGGCGCTTCACTGTCTGGTCGTGAAATCTCAATTCTTCGTGCATACGCGCGCTACATGCGCCAGGTTGGTTTCCCATTCAGCCAACAATACATAGAAGATACCCTTAGCCATTACCCAGATTTGGCAACGGGTCTAGTAAACTTGTTTGCCAAACGATTCGATCCAAAACACAAAGGCAGCGAGAAAGGTCAGAACGATCTTATCAAGAAAATAACCGAGCAACTGGATCGCGTTGAAAGCCTAGATGATGATCGTATCATCCGTCGCTACATGGAAATGATCACGGCAACGCTACGTACTAACTACTACCAATTGGACGAAAATAAGCAGCCGAAACCTTGGTTATCATTGAAGATGAAGCCAAGCGAAATCCCTGATATTCCTCAGCCAGTGCCTGCGTTTGAGATCTTCGTTTACGCACCTGATATTGAAGGTGTACACCTACGTGGCGGTAAAGTCGCGCGTGGTGGTTTGCGTTGGTCGGATCGTCAAGAGGACTTCCGTACTGAAATTCTTGGTCTGGTTAAAGCACAGCAAGTTAAGAACACGGTTATTGTTCCTGTGGGTGCAAAAGGTGGCTTCGTATGTAAACGTCAGCCAACTCTAACTAACCGTGATGAAATCTTCGCTGAAGGTCAACGTTGTTACAAACGCTTCATTCGCGCGCTTCTCGATGTGTCCGATAACATCATCGAAGGCGAAGTTATTCCGCCGAAGAGTGTAGTGCGTCACGATGAAGACGACCCATACTTAGTTGTTGCCGCCGATAAAGGTACAGCGACATTCTCTGATTTGGCGAACTCTGTATCGGATGAGTACAACTTCTGGCTAGGTGACGCGTTTGCATCAGGTGGTTCTAACGGTTATGACCACAAAGCAATGGGTATCACTGCGAAAGGTGGTTGGGAATCGGTGAAACGCCACTTCCGAGAAATGGGCATCAACTGTCAAACCACTGACTTCACAGCAATTGGCGTGGGTGATATGGCAGGGGACGTATTTGGTAACGGTATGCTGCTATCTAAGCATATTCGTCTACAAGCTGCATTTAACCATATGCACATCTTCATTGATCCAAATCCGGATTCAGCCACCAGCTGGGAAGAGCGTAATCGCTTGTTCAATCTCCCACGATCAAGCTGGGAAGATTACAACGCCGAGTTGATCTCGCAGGGCGGTGGTATTTTCTCTCGTCGCTCTAAATCGATCCAACTAACGCCAGAAATCCAAAAAATGCTGGGCACGAAGAAAGCGTCTCTAGCGCCAAACGATCTGATTAAGATGATCCTGCAAATGGAAGTGGATCTGCTTTGGAATGGTGGTATCGGTACGTATGTTAAAGCTTCTAGCGAGACACACACTGATGTTGGCGACCGTGCAAATGACGTACTCCGTATCGATGGACGTGATTTAAAAGCGAAAGTGGTTGGTGAAGGCGGTAACTTAGGTATGACTCAGCTTGGTCGTATCGAATACGCAAGCACAGGCGGTCGTGTAAATACGGACTTTGTGGATAACGTTGGTGGCGTAGACTGTTCGGACAACGAAGTGAACATTAAGATCTTCTTGAATGGTTTAGTATCGAATGGCGATCTAACGGTTAAACAACGCAACCAGATTCTTGAATCGATGGAAGACGAAGTGGGCGAAATCGTATTGGACGATGCATACCGTCAATCTGAGTCTATTTCGGTGACTGAACAGCAAGGTGTTGGCATCGTTAAAGAGCAAATCCGCTTTATCCATACAATGGAGAAAGCAGGGTACTTGGATCGTGCTCTTGAGTACATTCCAGACGATGAAACCTTGATTGAGCGAGAGAAACAAGGTCTTGGTCTGACACGTCCTGAACTTTCAGTACTCGTAGCTTACGGTAAGATGGTTCTGAAAGAACAATTGGTTGCTGACGAAATTGCAAATGATGAATTCCATGGAAAACAGTTAGTTGCTTATTTCCCAAGTGAGTTACGCCGTAACTACAAAGATCAGATGGTAAACCACCCGCTGCGTGCTGAAATCATCGCAACAGCGCTGGCAAACCAAATGGTTAATGAAATGGGCTGTAACTTCGTGACTCGTCTTCAAGAAGAGACGGGCGCGAGTGTCGTTGATATTGCGAACGCTTACAGTGCAACACGTGAGATCTTCGAACTGGAAGATATTCTTAAGCAAACTCGTGCACTCGATAACGTTGCAACTGCAGAAGCACAGTATGAGATCATGTTTTATGTACGTCGCGCATTGCGCCGTATCTCTCGTTGGTTACTTCGCAATCGCAGCGGTAAGAGCACAGTAACTGAGTTAGTTGCACTATATAAAGACGATGTTCACACTATTACTGAAACGCTAGACACCATGCTAGTTGCATCAGAAGTGGAAGAGCATAACGAACTTGCTCAGAAATGGATTGAGCGCGGAGTAGAGGAGAAACTGGCACACCATGTAGCTCGTCTCTCTAGCCTACAGTCTGCACTGGATATTTCAACAGTAGCAAGCGAAACGGGTAAAACGGTTGAACAAGCCTCGAAGCTTTACTTTAATCTAGGTGACCGTTTATCACTTCACTGGTTCTTGAAACAGATCAATAGCCAAGCGGTTGATAATAACTGGCAAGCTCTTGCTCGTGCAGCATTCCGTGAGGATCTTGATTGGCAACAACGTCAATTGACTGCTCAAGTTCTAACTTGCGGCTGTTCAACAGAAGATCTAGACGTGATGCAAGCACTCGAAGATTGGATGACAACGAATGAATTGTCATTGCATCGTTGGGAGAGCATCTTGAATGAATTCAAAGTTGGTTCCGTTCATGAGTTCGCTAAGTTCTCTGTTGCACTTCGAGAATTGGTTCTACTTAACCTGAACTGTTCTTCGAACGAATAGGGTAAGTGACTTTAGCAAAAGCCTCGCAATCGCGGGGCTTTTTTATGTTCAAATCATTATAACTTTACACAATACGTGACGACGTAACTCGTGATTTAAATTTTTCTGGCATGAAATCGTTTGCTTTTAAATAAAAAGCTAGCAATTTTGTATAGAGCATAGAGTGCTAATCAACTGTTTTTATGAACAAAATTAAAATGAGACATACTATTTTGCTGAATTCACTCATTTTCATTGAATTGCGCTGAAAAACAGTAAATAATATTGACCCGTTTACACGGGGCTTTTTTCTTTCGGAGGCACAATGCTTTACCGTCTAGCCAGAACTGGCTTTTTCCAACTTGATGCCGAAAAGGCACATGATCTTGCAATCAAAAACTTCCAACGCTTTAACGGCACTCCTCTCGATCTTTTCTATCGTCAACAATTACCAAATCGTCCAGTAGAATGCATGGGGCTTACATTCCGTAACCCAGTGGGTCTTGCTGCTGGTTTGGACAAAAACGGCGAATGTATCGAAGCGTTTGACGCCATGGGCTTTGGTTTTGTCGAAGTTGGTACTGTTACGCCTCGTCCGCAACCAGGTAACGACAAGCCACGTTTGTTCCGCCTAGTTGAAGCGGAAGGTATCATCAACCGTATGGGCTTTAACAACCTAGGTGTGGATCATCTGGTTGAGAATGTGAAAAAGGCAAAATACAACTGCATTCTTGGTATCAACATTGGTAAAAATAAAGATACACCAATTGAGAAAGGGGCAGAGGACTACCTGATTTGTATGGAAAAAGTGTACGAGTATGCCGGTTACATCGCCGTGAACATCTCGTCACCAAATACACCAGGGCTTCGTTCACTTCAGTACGGTGAAGCGCTAGACGAATTGCTATCTGAACTCAAAGAGAAGCAAGCAGAACTTGCAGAAAAGCACGGTAAGTACGTACCACTTGCGCTAAAAATTGCACCGGATTTGAGCGATGACGAAATCAGCCAGATCTGTGAGTCGCTAATTAAGAATAACATCGACGGTGTGATTGCAACAAACACAACGCTTGATCGCACAGTCGTTGAAGGCATGAAACATGCGAACGAAGCGGGTGGTCTAAGCGGACGTCCGGTTCAATCACGTTCAACAGAAGTTGTTCGTAAACTTCATGAAGAGCTTGGCGATAAACTTCCGATAATCGGTGTAGGCGGTGTTGACTCATACGTTGCAGCGAAAGAGAAAATGATGGCAGGTGCACAACTTGTTCAAGTTTACACTGGTTTCATCTACCACGGACCAGGTCTCGTACGCGATATTGTTAAAAATCTATAAGAGCAATCGCTAAATCGTTGAGAAATCGACGCTTGTTACTAAAAAAAGAGGAATTCGTTTCCTCTTTTTTTTTGCCCGTTCGTTTGTAAAATTTAAAAATCATGAGTAGGTAATTAAGCGTCTTACCTCTTATTACTGATTAACTAGTCACAAACAAGAGAACGGAATAATGCTTAAACCCAGCGACAAATGGAATTGGTATTTTGACGAGCAGAAAGCTTGCCTAATGCTGGATTTGGGGGAGGAGATGATTTTCCAAACCAATCTATGCCGTAAGCTGTTGGTCAATTGTGCCTTCTCAAACAATGAATTCACTGTTGATGACGCAAGCGCGTTTCAAACGTACAACGAACGAATCCGTTGTCTCGACATCAACGAATACCGTCAAGCCGAACTTACGCTCTATTGCGTAGCTGCAAAACGCTTTCATAAACCTGTTCAACCGAAGAGCTGGTTCTTCGACGCCCAATGCGATGGGCATGAGCCAGAAGAAGGGGATATGGTCTTCCTAACAAATCGATATTCAGAAGGCGTATTCATCGTTCTAGAACCAGGTGAAACATCAAGCCTATGTGCTTACGTAGGGCAGGATGAATTTCTACTTGATGGCAACAAAGTACTGCCATTTGGGCAACCAATTAAAGTAATGCACGATCGCATGGTGTGTGCCAATCACTTATTCACGATGGCACCAATGGCGATGGTGGGTTAATTTCCTTTTGATTTTTCTTTATTTTCGTTCCTTTGTTTGCATTAATCGACCTCATTAGGTCGATTTTTTTTGCCTAGAATTTTCTGAATCTCTCCTTGTACGCACCCAAAACTCATCCCTAGATGAGGGGGATTTCATATCTCATATATGAAGCAACTCACTTTTATTCCAATTTTTTCACTTTAGCTTTTCCTTAAATTAGGCAATAAGACGCTTTATATTTCACCTTTTATTCCTCTATACACCCATTTTGTAAGTAAATTACATGCCAAAACCCATCTTGGTATATACCAATTTGTTAGTGAATAAGTATTTACTTTCGCCACAGGCCGCATTTTTACAAGAAGGTGATAAGGAGACGTATTCTGTTTATGGAGGTGATGTGATTTGACTTTCAGTTGGTGAGATTGGCGACTGTTTGCGCTAATAAAGCGAAAAAGCCTTTAAAAACGAGGCATTGATCGTAAAGTCAGGTATAATCAAAGCCATTTTTTATCGACGAAAGAACACTATGAATCAATATCTCGCGGTAACTTCAAACGGCATGGAAAACTTGCTTGTAGAAGAGCTGACTAAACTAGGCATTGAAAACGCCAAACCAGTACAGGCAGGCGTAAAATTTAAGGCAACGAATGAACAGATTTACCGTTGCTGTTTGTGGAGCCGCTTAGCGTCTCGATTTGTACGTGTTTTATCGGAGTTTACCTGTAACGACGACATGGATCTTTACCTGTCAACGTCTGCAATCAACTGGGTAAACCAATTCCATAGCTCAAAGCGTTTTGTGGTTGATTTCAACGGTACTAACCGCGAAATCCGCAACAGCCAATATGGCGCGATGAAAGTCAAAGATGGCATCGTAGACTGCTTTGAGAAGAAAGGACTTCCTCGTCCGAACATTAGCAAAGAGCGTCCAGATATCCGTGTTCACGTTCGTCTACATAAAGACAAAGCGATTCTTGGTGTCGATATGGTGGGCAGTGGCCTTCATCAACGTGGCTATCGCCCAGAATCTGGCCGAGCTCCACTTCGTGAAACGCTTGCTGCAGCAATCGTAATGCGTTGTGGCTGGGATGGCTCTCAACCACTTCTAGACCCAATGTGTGGTTCTGGTACGTTGCTGATTGAAGCGGCAATGATGGCAGCGAACATGGCACCTGGCGTTAAACGTAAACAGTGGGGCTTTGAAGCGCTAGAAGACTTTGAACCTGAGCTTTGGGCAGAGATTAAATCAGAAGCAAATGTACAAGCCCGACGCGGTGTCAAAAAAGTTGACGCTAAGTTTTTTGGCTTCGATAACGACCCGAAAGTTCTGAAAGTAGCACAGGACAACGCTCGCAGAGCTGGAGTTGAAGAGCTAATTACATTTGCACAAGGCGACGCAGCAACTATTACTCGTCCGGCCGGTTTCGAAGCTGGTGTTATCGTGTCTAACCCGCCGTATGGTGAGCGTCTTGGTACTGAGCCAGGTCTGATTGCGCTATACACAGCGTTTGGTGGTCAGCTAAAAGCAGAATTTGGCGGTTGTAAAGCGTCTATTTTCTCTAGTTCAGACGAGCTACTAAGTTGTCTTCGTATGCGTGCGGACAAACAGTTCAAATTGAATAATGGTGCGTTACCGTGTCACCAAAAGAACTACAGCATTGCGGAGCGTAGTGCTGATGAAGTGAAAGGTGCGGACACTAACGTCCAAATCGCACCTGACTTTTCAAACCGTTTGAAGAAAAACATCGGCAAGATTGGTAAGTGGGCGCGTAAAGAGAAACTAGACTGTTACCGTATCTACGATGCGGACCTTCCAGAATACAACGTAGCTATCGACGTGTACGGCGAGCAAATTGTGATTCAGGAATACGCGGCACCTAAAAACATTCCTGAGGAAAAAGCTAAGCGTCGTCTAACGGACATCATCCGTGCAACGATTCAGGTAACAGGTGTAGAAGCGAACAAAGTTGTACTTAAAGTTCGTGAGAAGCAGAAAGGTCGTAGTCAATACCAAAAACTAGGTCAAGTTTCAGAGACGCTTGAAGTGAATGAGTATGGCGTGAAGCTGATCGTGAACCTTCACGATTACCTAGACACAGGCTTGTTCTTGGATCATAAGATCACTCGTCGTCGCCTTGGTGAGATGGCTCAGGGTAAAGATTTCCTTAACTTGTTTGCTTACACTGGCAGTGCGACAGTGCACGCTGCCGTTGGTGGTGCGCGTTCTACAACCACGGTAGACATGTCTAACACTTACCTTAACTGGGCGAAAGACAACATGCAGCTAAATGGTTGTGTGGGTCGCCAGCATCGTTTTGAGCAAGCTGACTGTCTACAGTGGCTTGAGAACGCGAAAGGTGAATACGATCTTATCTTTATTGATCCACCGACATTCTCTAACTCTAAGCGAATGGAAACGTCGTTCGATGTACAACGCGATCATATTAAGCTAATGACAAACCTGAAGCGTCTATTACGTGCCAGCGGTACGATTGTGTTTTCTAACAATAAACGTCACTTCAAGATGGACGAAGCGGGGCTTGCAGAACTTGGCTTAAAAGCGCAGAACATTTCTTCTCAAACTCTGCCATTGGATTTCTCTCGTAACAAACAGATTCACAACTGCTGGTTGGTTACGCACGCAGAATAGGGACGGAACAGTAAAAGGATGTTGAATGTGCTAACACTTTACAGCACAGAAGGATGCCATCTCTGTGAGATGGCGTTTGACCTCGTTGGTCAGATTGGTCTCGCCGAACAAACTCACATCGTCGACATTGCGTTCGATGATGTTCTCTTTTCTCGTTACGGCGTCACAATTCCCGTATTAAAATATCAAGATTCTGAGTTGAACTGGCCGTTTGACTTAGAACAACTCACACATTGGTTGGATAATAATGGCATTACTTACCATTCATAACGCACAACTTGCATTTGGTGACCATCCATTGCTAGACAAAGCCGAGTTCGCTCTTCAAGAGAACGAACGCGTTTGTTTAGTTGGTCGCAACGGTGCAGGTAAGTCTACATTAATGAAAGTGCTTGCCGGCGACATTTTGTTGGACGATGGCAAGATTCAAATCACTCAAGACGTAGTTGTTTCTCGACTTGAACAAGATCCACCGCGTAATCAAGAGGGTACGGTTTACGAATACGTATCTGGCGGTTTGGCTGAAATCGGTGAACAGCTAAAGATCTATCACGATCTTCTCGATCTTGTGGCTCAGGACCCAAGTGAAAAGAACATCAACCGACTCGCTAAGATTCAAGAACAGCTGGATCACCTTAACGCTTGGCGCTTTGATGATCGTGTTAAGAATGTACTTGGCGCGCTAAAGCTAAGTCCTGAAACCAAACTGACCGATTTATCAGGTGGCTGGCAACGCAAAGCTGCGCTCGCTCGTGCACTTGTTTGTGACCCTGATGTATTGCTTCTTGATGAGCCTACTAACCACCTTGATGTAACAACCATCGAATGGTTAGAGAACTTCTTAAAAGACTTCAAGGGCTCGATTATCTTTATTTCTCACGACCGTGCGTTCATCAAATCGATGGCGACACGTATCGTTGACTTAGATCGTGGTCAATTGGCTTCTTTCCCTGGCAACTATGACCAATACTTGAATGACAAAGAAGAAATGCTTCGTGTTGAAGAGATGCAAAATGCAGAGTTTGACAAAAAGCTAGCTCAGGAAGAAGTATGGATTCGTCAGGGTATTAAAGCGCGTCGTACACGTAACGAAGGTCGCGTTCGTGCTCTTAAAAAGCTGCGTGAAGAACGTCGTGACCGCCGTGAAGTTCAAGGTAAAGTTAACCTTAATATCGATGATGCATCGCGTTCAGGCAAGATCGTCTTTGAAGCAGAGAACGTCTCTTTTGCTTTTGAAGGCAAAAAGATCGTGGATGACTTCAGCTTCAACATCATGCGCGGTGATCGAATCGCACTTATTGGCCCTAATGGCTGTGGTAAAAGTACTGTTCTCAAGTTGCTACTAGGCCAGTTAGAGACACAAGGTGGTCGTCTACATTGCGGTACAAAACTTGAAGTGGCTTACTTCGACCAGTACCGTGAAATCCTCGATCCTGAAAAGACGGTTATCGATAACTTAGCGGATGGTAAGCAAGAAGTAATGGTGGGCGGTCGTCAGCGTCACGCATTGAGCTACCTGCAAGATTTCTTGTTCGCACCAAAACGTGCTCGTACGCCAGTAAAAGCGTTATCAGGCGGTGAAAAAAACCGTTTGTTGCTAGCGCGTATCTTATTGAAACCTAACAATTTGCTTATTCTGGACGAACCAACTAACGATTTGGACATCGAAACGTTGGAACTTTTAGAAGAAATGCTTGCCAATTATCAGGGTACGTTACTGTTAGTAAGCCACGACCGTGAGTTTGTAGATAACACAGTAACGACCAGTTGGATTTTTGAAGGTAACGGCGTAATCGAAGAGTTCGTTGGTGGCTATCACGATGCAAAACAGCAACGTGATCAAGTTCTTGCTTCGCGTGGTCAGGTTGAAAAAACAGCGAAGAAAGAGAAAGTGGTTGAGGAAACTCCCAAAACTACGCAACCTAAGAACAATTCGAAGAAGTTATCGTATAAGCTGCAAAGAGAATTAGAGGCTCTTCCAGCTAAACTAGAACAATTAGAGTCGGATATTGAGACTCTACAAGAACAAGTGAATGACCCAGAGTTCTTCACTAAACCTGTAGAACAGACTCAACCGGTATTGGAACAGCTCGCTGCCGTAGAGCAGGAGTTGGAAATCGCGTTCGAGAGATGGGAAGAACTCGAAGCAATGCAACAGGACAGTTAAGAATTCCATGAATTGTAGTAACAAATTCAAATTGACCGCCGTCGCGATGATGGTGGGTACGGCAATGAATGCTAACGCTGCGCTTTACCGTGTGGTGGAGGTGGCTCCAGAAGGTATCAATACCGATTATGCCACATCATATGGCGTTGCAATCCAAGCTGGTAACGTTTATGAAGACACTGATAAAACAACACCATATCAGTTAGGTTGTTTTGATAATGGTGCCGCTTGTGATGAAACAACATTCAAGCTAGCCGGTGAAACGAGAACGACCAAGATACTATCGGGTGAAGCGGTAGATGGTGTTAGCTTTCGTGAGGAAGTACCATTTGCGATGGATGCTCAGTTCCGTTACATCGAAGACTTTGATGACGTTGAGTTATATTGTATTAGAGAACTACGATATTCCACATGTGAGAGTTGGGCTTCACGTGTTTGGGAGCCTTGGTATCAAGAGAAATACACACTAAACGAAAAATCGAATGCGCTAGCATTCTCAGAGGGTGCTCCTTTTGATAACAAGTACAACAATGTAATAAACGCTCTTACTGAAAGCGGTCAGGCGATAGGTAATCAAAGTGTACTTAACAGTAGCAGCGATGGCTCTCTCGCTAGTAAATTGAAAACACGTAACCAAGTTGTTGCCCCTGTTTATCCTAGTTATATTAAGGAATCAGATGATGATGCTAAGACAGAGTATTATCAATCTAGAGCTTGGGCTAGCGATGATAGTTTTGTGTCGGGTAGTGTTTCATATTCAAAAGTTAATGACTATGGCTCGAATTACAGCTCGAAGGCAGCAATTTGGGATAGTGCAGGTAATACCGCTCTTATTGGTTGGTCTTCTGGCAATACCATAAGAAATGACCGTATTGCGCAAGGAAGTATGCGAGATTTTGTATCTAAAAAGGATTCTGCAAACAGTGTGATATACGGCGTTGGATATAACACTTACGGAAATGATGACAATTACCTAGAGGCAACTATTTTTAAAGGCACTTTTGATTCTTCTTCTAATGTATCCACCGCAGCTTGGACATCATCACGTGTATCAGGTGCAACATCAGAAATTAGTTCTGACTTTATTTATACTAATTCTGTAGTTGAAACGATAAACGATAACCTTATAGCAGTCGGCGAGGCAAAGCGATCAGGTGGTGCCCCCGAAAATGGTTCAGCGTCAAACAGGCTATTTGTGGTTAGTAACATTGAACAGCCAACTGCGAACTACCTATCCGGAGGTATCTTTTTTGATGGTATCGGCGGTAAAGTTGGGGCCATCAACAATTACAATGAAATTGTTGGTCAGCTAGATGCGGAGGATACGCGTGAAGTTGATGGCAAAGCACGCCGAAAACGCGGCTTTATCTTACCTTACGACGCAACAGGGACAGTTGAAGCGAGAAGAGATATCTTCCAAGATCGAGCTTGGTACTTGGACGACCTTACTAATGGTGGTGATTATTCAGCTGAAAACAACCAATTCCGCATTATTGATGCAACCGACATTAATGATGCAGGTATGATATCCGCAACGGCGACGATGTGTCCAGGTGGCTATGATACGTTTGCACATAACTCACTGTGTAACGGTGGTGAGGCAAATGCTGAAAAAGTGGTGGCGGTTAAACTAATTCCAATCGCATCCAATGATGCAACTGACATTGTCACTCGATCTGTCGACCAAGCGGCAGCAGAACGCCAAGGTGCTGGGCTTGGCATTTTTGCTTTGACACTACTTGGGCTTTTCGGGTTCCGTAGAAAATAGTCAGTATTTTTTAAATCAAGCAGAGGCTCACAGAAATGAGTCTCTGCTTTTTTTATGCCTTGAGAAAAAGCAAACTTTGATCGATTCTTATAAGTGGAGTCATAAAAACTCCATCAAAGTTTCACAATAACAGTTGTACGACCTGTATGAGGAATTACCTATGAAGAGACAAAAGCGTGATCGCCTAGAACGAGCTCAATCTCAAGGCTACAAAGCTGGGTTGAATGGAAGGTCCCAAGAGGCTTGCCCATATCAACAAATTGATGCTCGGTCGTATTGGTTAGGTGGTTGGCGTGATGCCAGAGATGAAAAACAGTCTGGTCTCTACAAATAACTCTCCACATACAACTAGAAGGATTTGAAAAGGCTCATTTAGAGCCTTTTCTGCGTTCATAAGCCTAGATTTTGTTTTAAAACAATACTGCGGATAACAAAAAGGCCCCTTAAAAAAGGAGCCTTATAAAACGCTTCAGAGTAGGTGATTAGAAGCTAGAAGTGTCTTGGAACAAACCCACTTTCAGATCTTTTGCTACGTAGATTTCTTTACCGTCTACACATACACGGCCATCAGCTAAGCCCATCACCAACTTACGGTTAACAACACGCTTCATGTGGATTTCGTAAGTTACTTTTTTCGCTGTTGGTAGGATCTGACCAGTAAATTTCACTTCGCCAACACCAAGAGCGCGACCTTTGCCTTTACCGCCAACCCAGCCTAAGAAGAAACCAACAAGCTGCCACATTGCATCAAGACCAAGACAGCCTGGCATTACCGGGTCACCAGGGAAGTGGCAATCAAAAAACCAAAGGTCTGGAGTAATATCCAATTCTGCAAGAATTAAACCTTTACCAAAATCGCCTTCAGTCTCAGACATTTTAGTAATACGATCCATCATTAGCATGTTTGGCGCTGGAAGCTGAGGGTAACCAGGTCCGAACAGCTCACCTTGGCTAGAAGCTAGAAGATCGTCACGGTTATAAGAATCACGTTTGTTTTGCATTATCAATTACTCCGATTTTTGATAGCTGCATCTTAGTGAACACGTGTACGCTAAACAACTCCGATCAGTACTAGACAAACCAGTTTTTGATGCGCTCCACAATTCCTTCAGGATGTTCGTGTCTTTCAAAGCTTTCAATACGTTCAGCAATTTTACCAATGACGCTATCTTCTTCTCCACGAAATGGTTTTGACATCAGGATAGGAATCGCTTCGTCTACAGTAGAAACAGACCAAATATGGAACTCATCATTCTTAATGCTCTCTATGACATCTTTATGTAACGCGAGGTGCTTGAGGTTAGATTTGGGCATAATCACACCTTGCTGGCCAGTGAACCCTTGGTGTTTACATACTTGGTAGAAACCTTCGATTTTTTCGTTCAGGCCACCAACGGCTTGCACACGACCAAATTGGTCTACAGCTCCGGTGACGGCGATCTGTTGATTGACTGGAGATTCAGACAGGGCACTTACCAAACAGCAAAGCTCGGCTAATGAGGCGCTATCACCGTCAACTTCACTGTAAGACTGCTCAAATACAATCGATGCGGAGTATGGTAGGGGTTCATCAAGATCCAGTGCTGAGCTCACAAATGCTTGCATGATCATCATGCCTTTGGCGTGCAAGTTACCGCCAAGCTCTGCCTTGCGTTCAACATCGGAAATATCACCATCACCGAAGTGTATAACACATGAGATACGAGCGGGCTCTCCGTAAGAAACTGGGTGTCCAGCCATATCGATAACGGTCAATCCGTTAATTTGGCCAACCTGTTCTCCCGTAGTCTCGATGATCACTTGCCCGTCAAGAATATCATCAACCGCTCGTTGAGGCAGGTATGACTCACGGTAGTACTTGTCATCAATAGCCTGATCAACCGCGTTAAAGTTAATGATATCGCTCGAAGCATATTGTCGTGAAAGACCAAGTAACTGGTTGTGCCACATCACACCAAGAGGTAAGTAATGCTGATCCTCCGTGTATCGCATACCAGCAAGAATTAACCTTTTAAATGCACTACAATCTAAATTTGGATGCTGATATTTCTTACAAATCCAGTTAACCAATCCAATATAGTTACCGAGGTTCTCTTGAGAAAGATGAATGTCTTCTTCCACTTCTGTATACATCGTTAAGCCTGCCGAAAAGTCATCATCAACATATTCTATTTCGGCCAACTGATTACGATCGCCTGTGATTATCAGTTTTACATCGTAAGTTTTTGCCGTAACTGGTGAAGAGGCGATACGCTCAGGCGTTAGGTTTATTGGCGAAAATCCAGTCCCCTGAATAGCTGCTTTGATACTCGGCCAACGAGCGGCATTAGCAAGAACCAAATTTGCTGGAACAATTAGATAGCCACCATCTGCTTTAGAGAGCAAACCCGATTCACATGTCGTGTTACCATCTCGACTCACCCTGTAACGGTCAAACAACTCTTTCGCGTCAAGCGATTCTGTTGTGATAACAGGACCAGACGTTTTACCCTTTACTACATCAAAGATAAACCCTCTATAAATGGCGTTATCAGTACAGTTGACCAAGAGTATGCGAGTGAGTCCTCGGACGTTAGTAAATCTATTAATGGTTGCTTCAAGTCTTGGCTGAAGGTCAATAAAGGATTTTATCGGAAGAGTAGTTGCATTGCTTAAAAGCTCTTCATATTGCTCGAAAGAAGGGGTGACATCTTGCCAGTTAACTTGGTTCATTAAAATTCATCTTAATCTAATCTTGCGAAGCATTATAACGAAACGATGATCAACTCCCTAGCGACAATTTAACCAATCCCAAAAGTTGAAACGGTACGCCGGTTAAACTTTAGACAAATAAGTGATCGACATCGATACTTTCACGAGTTTTAATTGCTGAATTGACATCTCTGGGTTACGCTGTCACCCAGATGCGCATTAAGGGTCGAAAGGATGAAATATCAGCAACTTGAAAATTTAGAATGTGGTTGGAAGTGGAAGTATCTCATCAAAAAATGGAAAGATGGAGAGGCGATAACACGCTACATTGACACCAGTGAAGCTGACGCAGCAGTTGCTGAGTTGCGTAAAATAGAGCATGAGCCAACACAAGTTCTGACTTGGATTGAAAACCATATGTCAGAAGAACTCGATAATAAGCTCAAGCAAGCGATTCGCGCTAAGCGCAAACGTCACTTTAATGCTGAGCAAGTTCATACCAAGAAGAAATCCATCGATCTTGACTATCGTGTATGGGAAAAGCTCTCCAGTAGAGCGAATGAGCTAGGTTGTACGTTATCCGATGCCATCGAATATTTATTGTCCGAAGCATCAAGAAGCGAAAAGGCAAGTCTTAAGGTATCATCAATTAAAGAAGACTTGAGTAAACTGTTGTCTAGCTAAGGAGCACCGAATGCTTTATGTAATCTTGATTGCTGCTGTTGTTATTTTTTGGTTGATAGCTGTAGATCGCCCAGTTTTAAAGGTGAACTTTGACAAGGGTAGTTTGACTAAAGTGAAAGGCCACATTCCACCTTCTTTTAAGCACAACTTGCAAGATATTGCTGAACATTTTCCTTTTGATGGTCAACTGAAAGTATATAGTCAGCGCACTGGTATGCGACTGGTGTTTTCTAAACAGGTACCCAAGAAAGTACAGCAGCGTATTAGAAACGTTTTTCCTCACCAAGGTTTTAAAAGTAGCAAAGGGAAAAAGCAGGCCTAACAAACATATCACTTACGAAAAAACACTCACCGGGACGCACAACATGCGTCCCGGTTTTATTTACGAAAGAGAACTTAATATAGTCAGTATTCATGGCTTCTAAATACTATCTGACTGAAAATGCGTTCAA
The DNA here is from genome assembly GCF_030248515.1 of Vibrio sp. D401a. Taxonomy (NCBI): domain Bacteria; kingdom Pseudomonadati; phylum Pseudomonadota; class Gammaproteobacteria; order Vibrionales; family Vibrionaceae; genus Vibrio; species Vibrio sp. D401a. The sequence goes on from NZ_JAHGAI010000003.1 coordinate 50,299, forward strand.
TACTCCTGTTTCCTTTATTATTGTTTTCGAACCTTATTGTTGCAGATGATTCGGAATTCAATCCTGTGGCAAAGAAAATCAAATCTAAGCTCCAAAAGCAGGTAGATAAGAGGTTTGATGATTACCAAGGGTATTGTGATGTCATGATTGAGCTAGAGCACTCCAACAGCACTGCCAAGATAAGGCGTGTCACTGGCATAGGTGACACGAAGATCTGCAAATTTGCCAAATCGAAGCTGAAGAAAGGCAAAAAGTTTAAATATCGGTATCCCGAAAAGTTTATCCGCCTTCACCTGTCTACTCTGTCAAAATTGTAGTTTGTTGATGGTTTAGTAGATTCGGATGGGGCATTATCTGAATTAATATCACACAAAACTTAAGATTGATTGCCATATCGTATACACTATACCAATTAGATTCATTATAAGAAGTATAGGGATAGAAGCTTGTTGCTAACCAAGAAAACCTACACGCAAGAAGCAATTGATATAGCAAGTAAAGTATCGAAAGAGGTAGAAATTCGACACGCAAAATGGCTTGTTAGCATGAAGTACCTAGTTGATCAAACAGAGGTCGATGATTTACTAAGTTTACAAGGCCGCTATTGTGACGACGTCATCTTCAACGAGGATGAACGTATAACCCGAAATCAACGTATTTTACTTATGTGCGAACAAGAGCGGGTACAGGAAAGACGTCAGGTTGTTGAAGACAAACAAAAAACACTAAGAAAAGTTGTGCGGGATGTTTCACGAGTAGCTGAACGCATGTTGATTAGTAAGTTAGAGTCTTATCCTATTGATAAACTATGCGGAGGAATCCCTCTTTTTGATCATTTTGCTTCTTTTGCATACTCTCCATCACTGTCTTTTTCGAAGTTAGGGACACTCACGACCCTTAGTCACCAATTGAACTCTACCATTGTAGATCTCATTTCTAACCCCAAATTTTGTGAAAGGCTAGGGCGTAAACCTAAGGGCGTACCGGATGCAAAAGTTGCTATTGGTCAAATCGGAATTGAGAATTGTCGCCTGTTATTTCCTGTCTTAATGGCAAGGCCGATGCTCAAATGGGCAGATCGGAATACCAAACTTATTGCTCCTAAAATGTGGCAACACCTTGTGGTAACTGCAAATGTCACACGAATGCGTTTACAAAGTGCAGGTGTTCGAGAGCCAGACGCAGGTATCCTAATTGGTGTTTTGCGTACGCTAGGTAACTTCGTCATCGTCAATCATTTTACTTATACCTTTGAAGACGCATTGGTTGAGGTCATGCTTAACTACAGGAAAGCAGAAAAAAAAGAAGAATACTATGCTTGTGCTGACATAAAAGCCAATACCGCCTTTTTACCAAAAGTCATACACGAGATGGAAGCATCGATTACACGCCGTATTCTCGAATCATATGATTGGCCAAAAGCTTCATTACATATCAAAAATGCTGTCATCGAAGATCTTGATAACATACCAATATTGGAGAGAAGCGACTATGGCGCAGCATTGGCACAAGCCAAAGCGTACTCAATTTATGAAGGCTTAACAAAAAGTAGCGCCTTCATTGATAAGCACAAGCCATTCTGGTTCGCAAATGTTCAGATGTCTGGAGAAGCACTAAAAGAAGTGCGCTCAAGAATCCCCGGGAAGTTAACATTAACAATGTAGAAATCAGTATGAAAAGAAAAGCTCGCGTCGCGAGCTTTTTTGTTGTTAAGCCGTAAGGTACGACTAAATCAATTAATAGTTACAGTGTGATGTCGTGAAGTGCGAGAGCATCTGAAGTGCTATCCAGAAATTTTAATATGTATCAACTTCTAAGATACTTGGCCAAAGCTAGGTTGAACATAGGTGGAGCAGGGAGCTAGCCGTCCTTGTTGGTTACGCGGTAACGAAATCCTTTAATTAGCTCATGCTTGAAAGAAGATGAGCAGCTTAGTAAAAACTACTTAAGTCTTTGGCTCCAAAGGAAACAACCGCTTTTGTAGTCAGACAGAAAATCTATTAGATGATTTGAGCGTGGTTCATGTCAAGACATCCATAGTGACAACGTCACCATGAAAAAGAAGCGTAACCAAGTTTAGGTACACGTGGTGCGAACCATCAATTTGAATGAGCTCACGCAATCACGTCGGTAACGAGGTTGGTAAACTCGGGGCTTGCGTTTAGAGTGTGGGACCCAAAGCCCGTCGGCGATCATCCATTGACGTAGAGTCTCTTTGGATACCGCGAGGTTGTGTTGTACTGAGAGTTTTTCTAGAGCGAGCGTTGGTGAGAAATCAGAATAATACTTGTGAATGATCTTTAGTATTTTAACTTTAAAATCTTCAGAGTAACGTCGGTAACTCGGACGACCACGAGCAGCGTGTGCGAGACTTTGAGTTCCTATAGTGCAAATTCGATTGAGTAAGCGCCGGATATGACGAACAGACACATTTAGAATAACTGCAGCCAAGGTGGTCGCGTACAGATCTTTTTGTAGCAGCAGAAATGTACACAAACCAGTTCATTGACGCCTAGAAAGAGCGAATGAACTACGTGCAATACAAACAAATTGCGCCTGATTTGGGGATAAGCCTCAAATGCTCACAGAGGACGAATATCGCAAAGAATTCAATGGGCTTGGATTGTCTGGAATTTAAATGGTATTACAGTGCGCATTATATCTGCTTATGTTTAATGCGATTGCATATGCAAAATTTATAATATATTCCTCTTTTGAGGGACAATTCAATGAAGTATCACGAAATGACAAAAAACTATATTTTTCGTGAGTTTGAATGTGGTTTATCCGTCGAACAAGCTGCTGAACTTTGTTTAAAAACCGTGAGGACGGTCAAAGAATGGGATAAGGGAAAAACCATACCGCCGGAGTGTAAAAGGCTTATGAGAATGACTAAGGGCAGGGAACTTAGTTCGTCTGAACAATGGGAGCAATTCAAAATGCACTATGATCGTTTGGAGCTACCTACAGGGCAATTGGTAACTGCTCAACAAGTTTTGACGGGAATAGCTCTATTAGAGATAGGGGCTTTGACAGATCTAGAAGCAGCGGGTCAAATATTAAGGCATGCTAGGGCATTAAAGGACATGATGTAAAAGGTAAGGCTCCTTAGAGGAGCCTTAATTTAGTTTTTCAGCAATTTCTTCAAGAGTTTCAATAAAAGGAATTAAGCACTCTAAATCTCTTCTATTTTTGACTCGTTCGCAAACTTTTTCAAAATACTTAGGATCCGCCACTGGTGAACAATTACTCTTAGTATAACGAAGGCCTCGTTGACGAAGCGCTTTCATAGCATACGCAGCATGAAACTGCGAATGTGTGTAGTCTTCGTTATAGTGCCCCATCAACTGTGGGTCGTCATCCAAAGCTTTATAGTACCTGTAGTAACTGATTAATGGTTCAGAATTTGGCTGCCTAGGTAAAGCATTTCTGTTACCAAGCAACACCGTTTCAAAGCATCGCTGCTGAACTACAATCGTTACATGTAATCGGTCAGGGGTTTCCGTTAGCTTATCTAGACACTCTTGTACTTCTGCTTTTCGGCTTTCAATAGGATCCTCGTCAGAATCTAGTATTATGAAAAAGTAATCAACACTCCCATCAGAAACTATATCACGCATAGCATTTTCTACGTGATTCAGAATAGAGGGATAACCTTCACCAGAAAAAAAGTAAATCCCAGATTCGGAAGCTTTAAAGTCATCTAATTTAATATGATGAGTTAAAGTAGGTAAGTGATATTTTATCCACTCTGGATAAACTTGCATCTCAGAAGATATCCCTTCAACTAGAAAATATAACTTCATGAGCAACTAGCAGCCTTTATATTCTGGACTATTAATAAGTTGGAGAAATGCTTCATGATTACTTCCTTTTGGAAGTACGTCTTCTGCTTTCTTCGTTACCACAGAGCCATCTTCTGATCTACTAACAATGTTCCAGTGTCTAACAGGAATCTCATTTATTACTCTTGGATGGTGGGATGTGATAATTACCTGATTAGAAGCCATATTTAGCTCTGCTAATATATCTGGCAAGCAGTTTACACCTAAACTGTTTTCAATCTCATCAATAATTATTGGTGATTTATTATTGCCAAAATACAACTCAGATAAGATCATCATTGTTTTGAACATTCCCGATGATATCTGTCCTTGCCTAACTACGCGTTTATTTTTCAAGTGTAAGCTTATCATTATCGCTCTTTCTCTATCACTACCATGAGAGTAAGTTTTCATTGCTCTTACTGATACGCTTTTAACCTGTGAAAAAATTGAAGTATAAATATCTTGAAACTCGCTGAATGCTTCACGGTCATATTCATGAGCATAATATAATTTTTCTCTACAACTCAGTTCTTTGTGAGAACAAGAAAATTTCTTTATACTGAACTTTGATTTAAATTCACTAATCTCATTGTGTAAGGTCTCTTTAAAGAAAGTTACTTTTTGAGACTGAGAAAAATCGCTGGAATCCACATCTACAATTACTGCAGAAGAAATGGAGTTTTGTATTTTCTTTATTTTTTTGTCGTTTCTAAGATGAAATATTAAACTTTTCGTATCATCAAGCTTTGGTAATTTAACACCCAAAAGTTCAATTCCATCTTGATTACTACTAAAAATTTGCTCGTTATTAACAACTAATTTTTCTTGCACAAACGAAGCAACAACATCACCTTCGTTATTAATATCCCAGTTTCGTGAAGTCTTACCAGTCCAAAGAACATCATTATTGTCATCATCTAAGAAGGATAATTCCCAATCAACGCCACTGTCGCTAAAACCTTCCGCGATTCTAACGAGTCTTTTTAAAGCTGTAATGATTGATGTTTTGCCTGCACCAGACACACCTACAAGTACGTTTAACCTAGCGAAAGTGATATCGTTAATAGTGATGCCCGACATTAAATCTTGCACATATAGTTTTTGTATTCTCACTACGTATTCCTCACAGATGAACTGTCCATAGTCTAACCCAAAGTAATGGAAGAACACAGACTTAGGCGCTTGAGTTAAACAAAAATAGAAGCTCTAATCCCAATTTGATGTGTAGATTAATCATATACCAAGCTAACGAGCTTAGTTGAATTTACGACCATGATAGATTGTTGGGGACTTTCAGTACCTATGAGTGCGTCCGTAGACTTAGAGCCTAAACAGCTAAAGCCTACCACTATGGATAAAATGAACATTATTGTAATAGCGTTTATCTTCCTTTGGCTGATAAGGCAGAGCCCTCGGTTTGCCATTGAATAGCACGACGTAAAACTCCCCAAGTCTACGAACTCCAATCAAATAATGATTATTGTCCACTTTGATCCAATGTTTACCATCATCGAAGCTGTACTCAGTGAAACCAACAAGCTTAACCTTCTGACACGAACGACATTCGAAAGCATTGATAACACCGCCGTATCTATCGTACTTATATTCTCCATTACGAAGAAGTGCAGGGACTTCTACACACTTACCGTACCCATCATAACCATTAGCGTCTAGGATCGAGCCGCTATGGCTCTTAACGTATCGAATCAGCATAAAACCACCACATACTGTATATATATACATACTATCAGCGACATATTGATAGGTGAAGACTTTCACCCATAATTACTACCTGTAGCGATGCTTTTACTTTTCTGGACGTAGTTAACCTTTAGATTTGCCAAGTTTGCATATGCTACAATTTGCAATTCGCTTGCTTAATAGAATGGAGCTTTAAGTGTCAGAATTAATAATAATTTTATCTATTTCATGCATCGTCTATGTGATGATTAAGGGAGGAAAAAAGAACAAGGGAGTAAATAGACATAGACGCCGGATGGAGCAGGAAAACCCACTTTTCCAGAAAGACATAAGCAAACCACATTCCTATGAAGCTAAGTCAGGTTTTGGAGGTAGAGATCTAACGGTAGATGTTCCGATTCCTTCAGCTAGTAATACCAACACAACAACACAGGTCGTTGTCCCACATAAAAAGAGCACATACCTTGCCACCAAGACAGAGAGGAAGTTTTATAACGTTCTGCAAGACATCCTGACAGATGACTACGTTATTCATACGCAAGTTTCATTAATGGCGCTAGTGCAACCGTTGAACTTCAAAGATAATTCTAAGACATGGGCCAAACGCATGGACTATGTAATTACAGACAAAGAAACGAAAGTCTATGCGGTTATTGAATTAGACGACTCTAGCCATAGACAAAAGAAACGCCAAGAAAGGGACCATTACGTTAATAGCGTCTTAGAAGGTCACCACCCATTGCTTAGATTTGAAGCCAGAAGTCATTACGACAAGGCACATCTTACAAAGGTCATAGAGCGTGATACTGACATCAAGTGCAAAGAGTACAAATCTGCACTTCAGCATTGTTGATGACAACTGACGCGCTATCGCTTGTCGGCTTCTCACTGACTCTACATGCAAGCATATAGCAGCCAGTAAGAACCTTGGTTTTATCGTGACTAGAGTATGGTGGTTTTAATAACTACTTTGAGCTCTTTCTCGACCGTATTGGTCTTTTCAGTGCGGAACATGGCTCCAAGTAGAGGGATGTCCATCAGAATGGGAACGCCTGAGACAGAATCACGTTGCTCGGAAGATATGAGGCCGCCAAGTGTAATGGTTTGGCCATCTTCCACCTTAACAACGGTTTGCAGGGTTCGGGTATTGGTGATGATGTCAGAAGCGATAGAGGAGTCTGTTACTGAGTCAGATTTTTGTGTTATCTGAAGCACTACATGACTGCCCATCACATGAGGCGTTACATCCAGCGATACGCCGACATCTTTACGCTCTATTTGTTGGACTTGATTGCCACCATCCGTGACTTCGGTTGAAGTCAGGAAAGGCACGTTTTGACCCACGGTTATGTATCCGCGCTCTCTGTCCATAATAAACATATTGGGGCGAGACAGGAGCTTAGTGTTTTGGTTTTTAGCGACCGCCTTAATGAGCGCATTAAAATCACCACCTTCATAAAACAGTATGTTATCGACTGCCTTTTTGATGGAGGTGGGTTGAGATATAAATCCCGCCTCATCAAGTGCTAAGCTCATGTTAACGCCAACCTCTTGAGAGTCGCCTAGTTCAGACTCCGTAATAATCGCCTCGATAAATACCTGTCTTTGCAATTGGTCGATGCCTTCAATCAAAGCGTCTATCTTCTCGAGCTGGGTGCGCGTTCCGGTCACTATGATGCTGTTCGTTGTCGGTAGGACTTCGACTTTGTAGTTCTTCAACGACTTTTGATTCAACGTTTGTGTTTGCGTGGCTTCCAACATCGAAGACATTAGATCAACAATCTTGGTGTTCCTTACGTGGTTGAGTTTGTAGAGCTTCACAAAAGAAGGCTCGATGGTTTCTACCTTGTTTGCATCAACAACGACAGTGTAGATGCCGTGGTCATGGGATAGCTCATACCCATGTGCTCTAAGAACCGACAAGAAAAATGCAGGGTAGTCTTGTTCATTTAGCTCTCGCGCGGTGAAGCTGACTTCGCCTTTTACGCCGTGGCCAAGAACAACCGTGAGTCCGGTTTGAGTCGAAAACCATGAAGCAAAATCGGCTATCGGCGTGTCTTTTGCTTCAAAAGGAGCGGCAGACGAAGCGAGCGCGAAAGGAGATAACAAAGCAAGAGATAGCGATACACCAACCACTCTCACTTTGATTAATCGGCGTATCGATGAGAAACGGGTAAGGGGGCAAAGTAGGTTGATTATCCATGACATAATGTGTTGCCTTTCATTGTCTGTTAGCGTCACCAGTGACGGGGGCTTATTGGTGCATTGAGACCATGCGTCCCGTTTCAATATCTTTAAGCACGCCAATGGTTAGATTTTCCGCTTCGCACATTAGCGAAGCCGCTTGTTTGATGTCGGACTCTCTATCTGCTGGAACCCATAACGTGACTTTTTTGAAGCCTTGAGACTTCATCTTTTGCTCATAGCGTTTGTTTCGACTCATTAGCAATTCACCCTGAATTTATCGTTACCTTTGAAGACCTCAATCTGACATGAGCCATAAGACACGGCTTTGTATCCCATGGCGTAAAGCTGCGATGAAGAAAGGCGCACATTGTCATTAACAAGAACAAAAGACGGGGCTACGTTCGGCGGGTTCATTGACGATTCAATGGTGTATCCGTCAAGTATGTTGGTGAGCTTTTCCGATGACTTCGCAACAGGCTCATAGGCTTGCGTGGGAGCATCAGACACACCAATGTATGAGCAGACGAAGAAAGAGACCGCCACGCCAGCCGTAAACACCGTTAGTCTTGAATACTTCCTTAGATAGATTTTGGTGATTCTCATAATGTTCCTAATGGTATAAGGGACAGTGTAACGTCCATGGGTATAGAACGGAGGCAAAACGGAATAAACCCCATCCTCATAGTTGTTCCTAAACATTTGCTTAGTGTCGTAGGAGCTGTATAAATCCGTCCCCCAAAGCATCCATTTGTCGACCGTTAGTGAGTTGGCATTATCACCATATTTCACAATTCCAACGTGTAATTTCGGGAACTTCAGTTTTAACTGGCCAAGTGTCAGCAGTGACACGGCCGTTGATAGAAAAGGCACTTGAAGACGATCAAGACGGCGACAAAAAACTGTATGTTCAGCCAGTGCCAAACGTGCCTGTTTATCTACGATAGAAATATCCTGAACAATAAAAATGACATCCCATCCAAGTTTTCGAATGTGCAAAAGGTGGTCGATTAGCTTCTGGCGATTTTTGTCGTTCCATGTTCGGGAGTTAAACCACGTACCACACTCATCGAGAACGATGAGACCGTCCTTTGAAGTGTCATAACTTTTGTTGGCAGAGCCAATCACCATCAAGTCTTCTACTTGTGGCTTGTCAGGCAGACGGTACAAACGAGTATTGCGCTTGTTTCTGCCCAGCATCTCTTTAAGGTTAATATCGAGATTGGTTGCAACAGGGACGCCACGCATAAAGGCTTCACGAATCTTGCCAACCGCCGTGAGCGTTTTGCCCGAACCAAGTTTGCCAGTAACGAAATAGACGGAAGCCATTAAGCGCCTCCAACCGAAGTGATCGCATAGAACTTCCATGACCAAACCCAGCGTAACAACTTAGCCGAGTAAACCGCAGATACGCACGGAATAGCGTTGTTTGGAATGAACATCGACATGGCTTGACTGAGGTAAGGCGGAACAACAAAAGACAGCCCCGCAGCGATGGCGTGAATAGCAAGCGTTAATGCCGTCGTTAGGATAATGATCATCGTAATGATCGTTAGCTGAATGCTGACATTTCGGGCTTTCGCAATGAAGAACCAACCGAAAACGGTCGTCGCTATTTGCGCGATAAAAGCAGCTAAAGCAGGAATTCGAAGGGCATTACCGATACCCGTTAATATAGGCAACAAAGCAAAAGGCATTATCGTGGCCTCATGGTTCTAGGCTGCGTTCCACTTACGGGAACCACCTCAGTTAACAAAATATCAATCAAAGAATTGAGCGTATAAATGTAAATAACGAAAGATAAAATCAACTTGAGTTGAGTAGAGAACTTGCAGTCAATCGTCACTGAGCCGCCGAAAGGTGAAGCAAAGCTCAAAGGCGTACACGCACCAGGCTTAGGGAAGATGTTTACCAGTTTGTCGATAGAACCCTGAATATGCGATTCGGAATCAGCAGTTAGATTTGAAGCTGCTAACTTATCCAATTCTGATGTAAGCGTATTTTCGTATTGTTCAACGGAGCCTGTACTTGCTTCTGTTGCTTGCCGTATAACGTCACCAGCAAAGCTCGTCGTCAAACCATGCGGGTTTTCACAGTAATTGTTCTCTTTGGTAGGCTCGCAAGGCTCCAACTTATCAATAAGTTCATCGAGCTTATCTTTAACACCATCAATCGCCGTTCCTTGACCATCAATGGCGCCTTTTAACTCTCCAGCAGCAGACACGATAGAATCGGTTTGTTGACCATCAATCGAACCTTGCAAACTGCCAATAGACTCACCAATTTTTGAAGCACTTGAATCAATAGCACCCTTGAGCTCTTGAGTTTGTTCCCCCAATGATTGAGCAACAGAATCAGAAATGTGCTGTGAAGAATCAGTAATATCATTGCGTAGAGAGTAGATCGCGTTTTCAATGTTTTGCGATTGGTCAGATTGGTCTGAATAAATATCATCAAGAACGGTTTTGATGTCCTCAAGGGTATAACCTGCGTCCTCCAGTTTAGAAAGCGTATCTTCTGCAATCTCTTTTTGGTCTTGAAGCAATTCCTTAATTTCTTTTTGGGCTTTAAGTGACTTTTCTCTTTGCGCTTTTTCCTCTTTGTATATCTTGTAATCTTGCAACAACTGCTTTGACACGTTGTCATTCAAAGCGTATGTATTAGCGTCAATTGAGTTAAGCCGAGAGTTAATGTCAGCAAAACCCTTATTATTGGCTCGAATAAGATTAGTAAAATCCGTATTAATATCGCGATTCTGATTATGAATCGCACTGATAACACCGGATAAATCACCCGTATTGGTATCATCAACATCTGGCTCATCTGGCGGGTCATCTGGGTTCACCGAATCACCATCATCGGGGTCGGTTGGGTCAGGGTCTTCAATATCGGGGTCAAGATCGCCGTCATCTGGGTCAGGGTCTTGTGTATCTTCAAAAGAACCACCCGAACACGCGAACCTATTTCTTGAGTCATAACCACACACAGCAAGAATATCTATAGGTTGACCTACATCATCAGGCTTACCATTTTTGTTTTGGTCAATTGGGCATCGATAGCCAGTTTGAATGGGGTCTTTTTCGCAAACGCTAGGAACGGGGGTAAATAAATTAGTGGGATAAGGCAAATCACCATCTTCACCGGTATAAAAAAGTGTACCGCCACAATCACCGGAAACATTAGAACAAAAAAGTGTATGACGACTGACGCCGATACAACCATTATCGGACGCCTTAATATCCCAACCCGCCGTGAGCATATTCCAACGATACTCAAATTCTTGTCCCGTCTTATTCTTACACTCATCAGAGTTAAGCGACTCGAAAGAGGCATAAGAGTAAGATCCAGTTGTGTATTGACCCGTATCAGTCCTATAAGTCACACAATTAATTTGTTTACCACCATAAATTTCACATTTCGCAAGACGCTCAGGAGTAGGACCGTTGTCGTACTTCGGCTTACCATCAAGACAAGCAATCATTTGTCGTGGCGTGGTTTCTCTCGGTGCAGGGCCGCAAGCAGCAATCTTTATGCTCTTAAATCTAACCACAACATCCATTTTAGAACCAGAAGACGGCGGAGGCGGCGAATCTGGATAATCACCCAATGAAGGCGGTGGAGGTGGAGGCGGTGGAGGTGGGCCAACTCCTATCCAAGAATCTGCGTAAGATAGAGGCGCAAAAAACAGAGTGGAGCAAAGGAAAATTAAAGGGATACGCATGATGAAAACTCTATCTAAAGGCTAGGGGAATAGGGGCGACAAGTCGCCCCGTGATACGAACAACGCAGTGGATTACGTTGCTTTGTTTGCGCCTTTCTTGAATAGCTTAATACCCACAAAACCAACGGTCAGAGGAACGGCAATGCCCCAAGTAGACGTCAGCATGTCGGTAACATAAGTGCCTAAACTAGTGAAAGCATCTGCAGCTGCCTGTGGAAGTGCTGCGTGAGCACTAGAACCAGCCGTAAGAAGTGCGCCAGCGATAACAGCGCGTTTATCTGTCACAACCGCACGTGCTTTTGAAAGGGCTGCACGAACCTTGTTTTGTTTTTCCATAATTAAAATCCTATCGTTATGGTTAGTTTGAAGTTGAAACCTCAGCTGCTTTCTTGAAAACCAGAATCTGGTGACCAATCGAGAAACCAAGGATAAACGCTGTCGAAAAACAGCCGAGCATGAACTCTGTAGACAGCATTTATCGTTGACCTCCGGCGATCCAACCGAGCGCAACCAACAGAAAGCAAATCCCGAGGAACACCATTAACTGGAAGTTATCGAGGCGTGCCATTAGTTCTGTAAATTGCGCATCGGTCATCATGATCAGTGATGCCATGAATAGCTGTAGCGTCAGCTGGAATAGTACAAGTCGGTTTAACCAATTCGTTCACGATCACTTTGCCAGTTTCAGCACAGATAGCGGTGAACTCGATAATTTCTGCGTCAGAACCTAAGCCAGTAGTTTCTGTATCGAGAATGATCGCGCCTTGGGTAGTAAGTTTGTTCATAGCAACACCTTGACAGTTGAGAGTGACCACCAAGGCCGAGCAAGAGCGTCAAGGGCAAGAGCCCAAACCAAGGTGGTCTAAAAGGACTCAGCAACAAGCAAGTCCTGATTTATGTGGACTATAAGACACAGAAATCAGGACTGTAAAGACCGCTTTTTGTGGACTGCGGGTATACAATAAACAGGACTGGAGGGTTACGTATGTATACAAATGAACTGCTAGATGCCTACAAAAAGGCAAAAAACTATATCCAAGATAAGCAAGTTGCTCATGATTTGGGGTTAAGCCGCCAAAAGATAAGTGCAATCAGAAACGGACAAAGATATCTAACTGAAAATGAAGCGCTTTTTCTCGCAAAAGAAATTGGAGCTGACACAGAATCTGTTCTTGTTTACTTAGCCGCAGATAAAGCGAAAACGTTCGAGGCTCAACAAGCTTGGGCGAACATCGCAAAAAAGTTTAAAGGGCTTGGATTATCAGGAATTTCAGTAGCTTGTGCAGGATTAGCCGTAGCGTTAACCAGCCCATCAGAACCATTACTACAGTGCGCATTATGGGTGAGT
>NZ_JAHGAI010000030.1:0-1444 GCF_030248515.1 Vibrio sp. D401a
ACCTTAATCACTAAAACCAACGCATAGTAAAAATGCCACGCGTTGCGAATCCCTCTTGAACAGTTTGTTAGGTATTGGACGTAAATAGTTCGTTTAAAGCAGTTAAACACGCCAAAACTTCGCTATATAACTGTCCTACTTTTAACGACTGAGTATCCTCACCAAAGTCTACCTCACTACCGTAACGAAGCATGTGTCTCTTGTAATATCTATTTAAAAATTCAAGCTCTAAAACGGCTCCCTTTGAAAGAGTAAATACGCTATTGGTTTTTTCTACCTCACAATACAACTTAGTGAGATCATGTCCGAACTTATCTTTTAACTTAGGTTCATAGAGTTCATAGTCTTGATTGAGAAGAACAGATTTAGCTATACACTCAATGCCCTGACATAGTAAATGGAAATAAACAAACCTGTCCCCACCATAAGCATTCACTAATCCCCCTGCCATAATAAAGCTACGACCCTTTACATACATTGGTACAGTTATTTGCATATAATCCTCGAAGATACCTAACGCCCTGTTAAGGTGTGAGCAACGCAATACCGAAGCTCCCGCATACCACCTTAAACACCAAACGCAACGCATAGCAAAAATGCCAAGCGTTGCGAATCACTCTTAAACAGATTGTTAGCTTACAATTAGGCTTACTAAAACTGATAGCCAAGCGAATAAACCCAAAACCGCAGGTAATATAGCAATCCGGAAAAATGTGTGATTAATCAACCAACTTAGCCAATATTTAATGCCAATATCATTAAGGTCGTCTTTGTCAAAATAGTGAACCACATGTTTGAGTTCCGAACATTGATTTGGGTCGACTTTGTTTTCAAGCTGAACTCGTAAGCATCTTTGAGAGCTATATCTTCCACAATCTGGATGGTAGTTAAACCATGATGATTTTGCTGATACACAAGACCAGTCTCTCATTTCAATGAAAGTTTGGTCTACATCACAAAATTTAGGACCTTCTTCTTTGATTCGCTCAATTAAAAGTTTGGTTAAAAATGTGCATAAATAGTTTTCTAGATCGTCTGCAAGCTCAACTTTAAGATCAGTTATCCAATTTTGATAGAACTCCCACAATAAATATGACAGATATGCGAATAACCCGAATCTAGTCAAAGTTGCCAAGTTATTGATAGTTACAACCCCTAAATTAACTTTTTCAATGCTCACTTGACCAAATACTACGCCGAGAGTAACAATTGAACATCCTAATAGAAGCTTGTTACTTTTATTGACACTATTCATTATAATAATCCACTATCGAAGTCCGTAACTTTATCTAAATAGAACCTCGATTACTATGCTGGTAAGCTAACGCCCTGTTAAGGGGTGAGCAACGCAATACCGAAGCGACCGCACACCACCTTAAACACAAAAATCAACGCATAGTGAAAATGCCACGCGTTGCGAATCCCTCTTGAACAGTTTGTTATG
>NZ_JAHGAI010000031.1:0-2001 GCF_030248515.1 Vibrio sp. D401a
GCAAAAATGCCACGCGTTGCGAATCACTCTTAAACAGTTTGTTAGGCATTTTTTACCGATAAACTCTGACTATCGTGTTTGAATTTTACAATTTTCATATACGTCAACATATACTCTTTGTTACCTGTACAAATAGCGTCCCTAATGTGATCAATAAAATCAAAAAGAACAGCACGCCATTGGAACGAACTATAATTGAATACATTTTGAACAATCATTGTTGTTGTCAAAATAGAATTGTGAATTACGGCAATTTGTGAGGGGAATTTATCTACAGATTCAATTCCAGTAATAGTGAAAAAATCTTGTTGCCCATCGTTTGACATCGGATGAACGTGCATAGACGCAAGGTCATAACCAAATTTATATAAGAAATCCATCCCGATTTCCTTTGCAACACTTTCTGCCTTCGGGCGACTCCATTTAGGTTTGGCTTTTTGTACAGACTTTACCTTTGCAGCAAAATTGTCATTAAAGTAGTACACTTGGGATGTTTGCTCAATTGGAAATCTCTTGTCACTTTTCGCTAAGTTGTGCGCTTGAAACTGCCTGTAAATAGACCAATCATCAAACAACTCAAATTCATCGTGTTTAGCAATGTGCTCTAAATGAAAAAACCGGTCCATTTGTGCTCTATAAATAGCCCAACAATCTTGATAATTTTCGATTTCCCATAAAGCAAAAATACCCTTCAAACTCATAGATGTTTTGGCAAGAAAGTTACGCAATATTGTATCTTTGATACTTAAATCAGATTCTTTTGCGAATTCAAAAAGTAGCATACCGCACATAGTTACCAGAGCATCTTTAACATCGTTATATTCTTCAATCGTTCTGTATTGGTCCATATGATTTCCTAATGCCTAACGCCCTGCTAAGGGGTGAACAACGCAATACCGAAGCCGCTGCATACCACCTTAATCACTAAAATCAACGCATAGTAAAAATGCCACGCGTTGTGAATCCCTCTTGAGCAGTTTGTTAGTTTGCAAACCCAAAGCGTTGATTTTACGTTATTTAAAACTTTGCAAACAATAAACTTTATGTGTTTTGATGCACTTAATTCAGGCGTAGTCTCAAAGCGACTACTCAATGAAACCACGTGGAACAAACAACGTCGCAGAAAACGAACTCACAACACCAAAAAGCGCTTTTGGAAAACCAATCTCACAATGCGGACTTTCAACAAAGCCACTGAAACCACATGAACTTACCACACCTGAGAAAACGCAATTTCAGCGAGTAGATCGGCTTTTGTACCAACAAACTTAACGAGCAGAATTTCAGCAAAAAAGTTCGACTCAGGGAACCCAAAAGTCGCCGCACCAAAAGACAAATTAACCGTTGAAACGATGCCAATTTTGAATTTTCACCACGCTAGTTAACGCTAAAATTGAAAGCCAATACGACAATTTCAACTTTGAGCTTTTACCACTAGATGTTGCGATATAGCTGCGTTTTTCCTCTTGCAAACTAACGCCCTGTTAAGGGGTGAGCAACGCAATACCGATGCCGCCGCATACCGCCTTAAACACTAAAACCAACGCATAGTAAAAATGCCACGCGTTGCGAATCCCTCTTGAACAGTTTGTTATGTGTGTTTTTCTTGCAGTGCCTCGAAAGCTAACTCTTCAAACTCACCTGTTAACTCAGTGCCTAATTCATCTTGTAATTTGTAGCAAATCTGATGCTTACCGATAGCTGCGCTACCCTCTAAACCAAGTAGAATTGTATACAGAGCATCCGTCAAAGACTCATCCACAACGCCTTTTATTACATCTAACTGCTTCGCATCGATACCAGCGTCTTCCAACGTATTTAGGCGAGATATTTCTGAATCCTTCGAAAAGTAGCCTTCAACTAGCTCACGTTTGAGCTCAGAGAACTCATTTACAAATTCCTCAGAAGATATTGAGATTTTCACTTTTGTTACAATTCCTTCAAAACACATAACGCCCTGTTAAGGTGTGAGCAACGCAATAACGATGCTGCCGCATGCCA
>NZ_JAHGAI010000032.1:0-1550 GCF_030248515.1 Vibrio sp. D401a
AGTGAAAATGCCACGCGTTGTGAATCCCTCTTGAACAGTTTGTTATGTAGCGATGTTCGCAAGGACACAAACCAAGAATGCAGGCACGCCAGCTATGAGCAGTTTGATACAAAAGGCTGTATTTTCTGAGAACCGCTCATCATCGATTTCGTCCGCAACACTACGGTCAACCATTGAGTCTGTAATCCTATCAACCTTGTCATCAGACTGCCCCATACCCCCCAGAGGTGGATACATGAAAAATAAGGCTGTCGTTCCCCATATAAGCATTACGATGAAAAATGCATAGTCCGATACAAACTTAAGTCCAAAGAAGCCTGTAGACATCTCTAGACCAACAACTATTACGGCTGCTATTACATTCGCAACCAATACAAATCGAACTAAACCAAGCATTTATACTCCATTTCTTACCTAGCTACATAACGCCGCGTTAAGTGGTGAGCAACGCCTACCACCCTACCTAAACTATTGTGACATAAACACTTAACCCAAAGTAAGCCAAAAA
Source organism: Vibrio sp. D401a (assembly GCF_030248515.1). Classification (NCBI taxonomy): domain Bacteria; kingdom Pseudomonadati; phylum Pseudomonadota; class Gammaproteobacteria; order Vibrionales; family Vibrionaceae; genus Vibrio; species Vibrio sp. D401a. Next base: position 509 of record NZ_JAHGAI010000032.1, read on the forward strand.
TGCCAAGCGTTGGGAATCCGTCTTAAACGCTTTGTTATGTGTATAGTCTAGAAGTTACTCGGCTATACTTGATACAAGGTTGCTCAGTGGTAAATATTATGGCTGCTCAGAAATACCAAAGACCAATATCCCCAGATCTACATGCATGGGGCATTATTTTGTTCGCCATAATCGGGATGATTCTCATATTGGTGCTAGGAATCAAGTTAGTCAACTTATACGTAGCGTCTAATGGTTATAACGATTTAGCTGCCGTTTTTATTGCTCTCATCGTGATTGGCGTGTTGGCAATGCTAGCTCTAGCATTTTTTTCTCAGCGTATATCCGTATATTACTACCGAAAAAGAGATCCAAGTTAATACACATAACGCCGCATTAAGGTGTGAGCAACGCTACCACGAGACTTAATCATACCACCGTAAACACTAAACCCAACGATGGAATGAAAAATGCCAAGCGTTGAGAATCACTCTTAAATGCTTTGTTAACTGGATGGGAAACGATACCTTTTATAGATTTTCTCGAAGTCATCGCCAAAATTAAGATATGCCATTGCTGTATCTGTATCTTGAGGTGTATGAAAATTGATTCCGAGATCTATAAAGCCATTTTCTAACTGTCGGTTTAAGCTTGGCAAACCCACTAATGACTGAAATATCAATTCACGTTTATCTTCATAAAAGTCACTGTCTTGATCGGAAAAACTATCTAAGATTTCCGTACCAAAGATCACGGATTCAGACTCCGAAATACCTAAAGTTGAGACACTAAGATCCGCATAGCCTTTTAGAAGGTCATAGTCATATCCAAACTGGTCAAATTGATGTTTCACGTCGTATGCAGACTGTTCGATCCAATTAATATGATCGCTCAAGATTTCTGCTGAAGATTTATTCATAAACTCAAAACTCCTTGAATCCAGTTAACGCCCTGTTAAGGGGTGAGCAACGCAATACAATAGCCGCCGCATACCACCTTAAACACTACAACCAATGCATAGTGAAAATGCCACGCGTTGCGAATCACTCTTAAACAGTTTGTT
>NZ_JAHGAI010000033.1:0-6358 GCF_030248515.1 Vibrio sp. D401a
AGTGCGCATTATGGGTGAGTGTTATGTTGAGCGGTTTGCCAACGGCCTAGAACGCCGAAAAGGTGGGCGGTGCGAACTGGCTCAGCCGAACTTGTTCGTGGTGCAGATGAGAGAGAATCGTTTTCAAGCGATAGCCCGTAACATAACACACATAATGCGCCACTTTGAAAATGACATACCAGAGCTTCTAGTATGTCATTTTTTTACGTACCGAAATGTTCTGAACGTGTTGCAGCGAGCATTTCGGGGAGGGGCCCGCTTGCGGGAGGGACCTCGAAAGCGCAGCAAAACCCCCGTCTAGTATTACGGGGGTAAATTCCACTGAATCATCAGTGTTCGCCGTGTATTCGCAAGCGTAGCGCGCCAGTGTTTGAGCGAAGCGAGTCAATCAAGTTAACTCCCTCCAATGCCATTCAGTTAGTCCTTTGAGTCCGTTTTTTTATGGATCATGTCTGCCTTAGCATCGTGTAAGTACTTGTCAAAAAGGAAGTTGGCAACGTCTGTCCATTTCACTGATTCTTTCGTTTCGTAGCTTACATCTATAGCTACTCTTTCCAACTTCATCTTTGTCGACTCGCTAACACGCAGGGAAGTGTACTTCTTCGTCATATGAACCTCATTGTGTGACATTATTCATGTATTTTAGTATGCAAATATACTTTTCACTTCTGAATGCTTGCATACATGCATTAAGTGTGTGTATCTTCGCATCAAAATAACATTGTATGCATGCGTACGTTAGCTGGAAATTGTAAGAATGAGAAAACAGGTATTCACACCAGAAGAATTGCAAATCGACACTGAAGCAAGTCCGTTTGTGTTTGTGGACTACCTTTCGTGGACTATCCCTTATTCCTCACTTCGTCATGCTCATAAATCTGACCTTTCATCTGTAGTTTGGGCTCCAATTCCTAAAGCTAACTACCGCATGGCAAAAACTCCTGAGCAGAAAGAAAAGCTAATCGAGCGTTACAAGCAACAGTGGAACGTTGCCATGATGGAGCGTTTGGAAGTTTTTTGTCTTCACGTTCTTGGCCTTCGCATGTCTCCTTGGCGTGGTAAAGGTTTGTACGGTTATGAAGATTCATGTCACTTGATGACTAAACATTCAAATAAGCATGTCGGATTTGTTGCTCTAGGTGGTAACCGTGGAACCTGTTATTTCCAAATTGAGGGGCTAGGGTGCAAACACCTTTTTGACCACACAAGCGCGTTCCGCTTGCATTGGTGGTTGGATCTTCTTGATTGCAATCGCCTTTCACGTATCGACCTTGCGGTCGATGACTTTCATGGTTTGTTCGGTCGTGAGTATGCGAAAAAAGCTTATGCAGATGACGCTTTTAGAACATCTGACCGTGGTTGTGGCCCTAGTGCCGGTGAACGCTTTTTCGCAGAACCATCTGGAAAAGTTATCAATGAATCCTTTGAAGTTGGCAATCGTAAATCTCGAATCTACTGGCGTATCTATAACAAGGCCGCGCAGCTTGGCTTGGATATGTTTTGGTTTCGTAGCGAGTGCGAACTTAAAGAAATGCCGCTCGATGTTCTTTTGAATATCAGTGGTTATTTTGCGGGAATCTGCGCTTATAGCGCATCAATCGTGTCCAGCTCGCCAGTCAAGGTGGTCACAAAAAAGAAACAAGTCGCGCTCGATATGCACGGGCGCATTCGTTGGGCTCGTCGTCAAGTAGGTCGTACTTTAGCGGATATTGCTAAGTACTTAGACGGTGATTTAGAGAAAGTTTTCGGGATGCTTGTTTCAAAGGATCTCCATGATGACTTATTGGATCTTCCCGACACATACAAACACATAATCAAAGAGATAATGGAGAATTAGCATGGCTGTTCGTTACGTTTTAACAGGTGGCACTTATTCAAAAGGTGTTGGTAAATCATCAGGTAAGCAGTACGAAATTGGTCGTTTGTTTGCGGGTAAAGCTCTTAAGCCTTGGCAAAATGATAACGGTGCTCAAATTGCTTTTGGCATTGAGTCTGTTGAAGTTCCTTTTATGCCTAATCCAACACTCTTGGCAAAGTTCGAGACGACAATGTGTCCTTGCTTAGTTGAGTTCGAGTACGAACCTGACCCAGAAGATCCACGCCGTAATCTTGTTTGTGACTTCAAAGTCATTCGTAGTCTTTTCGATAATCCAGTAGAAAACGAAAAATCAAAGTAGGTGACGTATGGCTGCATGTGTGAATTTTACATCAGAAGGTTTTCTCAAAAGAACCGACGCGACCACATGCAAAGCTTACGTTCTTGTCAGTTCTTCGGAGTACAACGATTTATCAGCACATAAGTCGGTGTCTCCAGCAGAAGCATCCGCGGCCATCGGCTTTGGTTTCGCTGTGGTCTTTGGCCTTGGATATCTAAGTACTTACGCAGTTGGTGTAAGTAAACGTTTAATAAGAAAAAGTTAGGTAACATTATGAAAAAATTCAATCTAAAACGCGCTCTAGTAGCTGCGGCTCTTGTTGGTTCGGCTTCTCCAGTTTTTGCTGAGGGCTTTGATATTTCTAGCTACTTCGGTGCTATCAACCTTGCGGGTGTTGCTGCTGCTGTCGGTGGTATTGGTATCGTTGTTGTTGGTATCGCTATGTCTGAGAAAGGCATCACCATTGCCAAGCGTGTAATCGGTAAAGCGTAAGGCTCTTAATTATGGTTTTTGCTTTATTCGATATGCAGCTAACAATTTACGTTCTACTTGGTGGCATGTCCGGATTTATAGCATCCCTTAATTTCAGGGGTTAACCATTGAATTATTAACGCCTCCTAGTGGGGCGTTTTTTTATTCCAAAGGTTTCTTATGAATATTAAACAATCTCTATTAATTATTTTTCTTTCCTCTCTTTTTTCGTTAGGTGCCTTTGGTGCTACTAATCATGAATATTTTGCGGTTTATGGTGAGTGTGGTGGTTCATCTGTTTATTCCGGAACTATAGATGGTGTAGGTGCGTTATGGGCGGCATCTGGTGAATGTATTTCAAAAGTTGTTAGACCCTGTACTTATAGTGGCCATGCATATGGTGAGGTTTTTTGTATTGATAATCGTAAGGTTAGGCATTCTATTAAATACCATCGCCTTACTAAGCAGTGCGCTCTTGATGAGGTTTATAATTCAGAAACTGGTGAGTGTGAAATACCAAATAAATGTCCAGATGGTCAGCGTGAGAATTTAGAGGGTGAGTGCGTCTGTAATGATGGTAGTAAGCCAAATATGCTAGGTGTCTGTGATGATTATTGTAATTCAGAGGAATTTAATCAGTTAAAAAGAGAGAAGCTTATTATGTGCAGTAATACTGGCGGTAAGTTTTCTTATGAGTGCAATAGTCGAACCGATGTTACTTTTAACTGTGATAAAAAATCAGACCCTGACGGTGACGGTGACGGTGACGGTGATGATGGCGATGGTTCTGGCGGAACTGGTGATGGTGGTGACGGAACGGGCGGTACTGGTGCTGGTGATGGTGATGGAACGGGAGATAATCAGGATTTTGGTCAGGTTGTTAATGCTATCGATAACATGAAAACTGACAATAACACGCGCCTTGATAAGTTGTTGTCTAGTCTCGATGAGAACTCAAAGAATGAGACGAAGAGCTTAGATGGTATTAGTGATTCGATTTCAGCGGCCAGTGATAAGAATGAGCAGTCATTAGACAGAATTAATAGCTCTATCGGTAATTTAAATAATACTCTTAGAGACTCAAATAGTATTGCTCGTGAGCTTTCGTCTAATGAGGTTTCAGCAATTGAGGGCGTTAATGGTTCTATTGGTCGTTTAGATGACACGTTGAAAGGTCTTGCTGATGATATTACATCCACTAATTCTAGTAGTGTAGGGGTGGGGGTTTGTGGTGTTGGAACTTGTGAATCCTTTTATACAGCTAAATATCCCGAAGGTGTTCAAGGCGTTATAAGTACGCATTACAATTCTATTTCCGGAACGGTTACCAGTGGGATAAAGAATGTATTCGGAACGGTTAATTTAAGTGGCGGTTCACGTCCTGCTTATTCTGCTAGTCTTGATTTTGGCTTTGCTAACTATGGCACTTTCGATATTTATCGAGAGGCGTTCTTAAATATTGTATTTACATTTCTCAGAGCTTACTTTTTGGTTTCCTGTATTTTCTACTGTCGCAGCTTAGTATTTGGAGGTTAAGCAATGGATTGGTTAATTAATGCTTTTAATAGGATTCTGGCTTTTCTTTATAGTCTTGTTTTAACTATTATCGACGCAATTAGTGATATTTTTGCTTATTTATTTGATTCTATGTTGAAAGCGGTTGATTTGATAATTTCCGCTGTAATGACTTCTCTTTCCGCTATTCCTATTCCAGATACTGTGCCTTTGCCTAGTGGCGTTGCGTGGGTTGCTTCTCAGATTGGCGTTCCTCAGATGCTTGTGATGATTACGTCATGTTTGGTTATTCGTGTTGGTCTGCAATTGATTCCGTTCGTGAGGTTAGGTTCATGATTTATGCTTTGGTTGGTCGTCCACGTTCTGGCAAGTCTTACGAGTCTGTTGTTTTTCATATCATTCCTGCGGTTAAAGCGGGTCGCAAGGTCATCACTAACATTCCGCTTAACATCGAGAAGTTTAGAAAGGTGTTTGGTGATTTAGCTGATTTGATTGAGGTTCGTGAGTTTCGATTTGATGATTTTGGTCAAGCTGAACGTCCTTTCAGTAAACCAGAAGATTACCTTTGCGAATGGCGTGATGAAAATGGTGTCGGTCCTTTGTATGTCATCGATGAGGCTCATCTAGTTTTACCGCGACAATGTCACGTTGAGATTCTAGAGTTTTACTCGATGCATGGTCACTACGGTATCGATATTGTTTTGTTGACTCAGAACCTGCGCAAAGTTAATCGTGATATTCGTGATATGGTGGAAACAACACACCAATGCATTAAGAACACGCATCTTGGTACAGACAAGACGTATACCAAGAAAGTGTATTTAGGTAATGAGACTCGTGGTGAACCTATGAGTGAGGCGCCTAGGAAGTACGATAAGAATTACTTTGGTTTCTACAAGTCTCACACTGCCAGTTCTCAAGCGGTTATCGAGGCTCAAGCTCAGGATGTGAAAAGCGTAAAGGATCATTGGTCGGTTAAGTTCGGTAAGTTTTTTATCGTCGGTGGTTTGATTTATTTGGTAGGCGTTTACTTTTTCATGTTTCGCGGTGATTCAGAGGAAGATACAGCACCAGAACCAGAGCAGGCCGAACAAGTTGAAAGTGCAGAGGCTAAATCTAAGTCTCAGGAACGTGAGCAAAATCCTAGTGCATTTGGCTTGCTTGCTGATTTTCAGTTTTACATTTCGGGTTGGTCTAAGCAGCTGGTGCAGACGAATGGCGAGTTCAATAGTGATTTGAGTTTCTATCGTGTTTACGTGGATGTTTACACCAATGAAACTTATGAATTCACATTAGAGCATACGGATTTGATAAAGCTTGGTTACGCTTTTAAGCAGCTATCCGAATGCGTTTACCAGGTTAAGTATTACGATTCTAGCCGGATAGTTACTTGCAAGTATCGTGATGAAAACCAGTTGGATGAGGCCGAAGATACAAGTCTTGATGTTCTTGCTTCAGTTCCAAGTGTATCAATATAGAGTGTTTTCCCCAGTTGATACCGCTCGCCGCAGCTCGAATAAGCGAAGCGTCTGAGAGTGAGGAAGCGGAATAATGTATGAAGTTGATTTTTGGTGCGTTCACACTGGAGCTTAATTTATGCAATGGGTGCGTGATGCGTTTGATTGGTTTATGTGGATAGGTTTTATCGTGTTGGTTCTTGGTTTGGTTGGAGGTCGAGCGAGTGATTGATTTTATTGTTGAGCATCTTTACGAGATTCTAGGTCTTTGGGTGTTTGGTCTGGTTATTGTTGCTAATGGTTTCAAAAAGCAGCTGCCTTAGTGCGTATTATGGGAGGTTTGTTAAATGGTTCAAGTGATTGTTAGGAATGGAAAGTTTTTTTATTTAATTGATCGAGTAGCGAGGAAACAGAAATGTCGATAACTTTAGATACTGAAAACCTTACAGTTTTAAGGAAGTACGAAGATATTTGCCCAGAATGCAAGCAGCTATCTGAGTTCTTAGTTTTTGTTGATTCAGATAATTGTCGTTATGACTATTGTGGTCAATGTAGTTGGTATGACGTTACTGACCCTGATGATGATTTATTAGAATCTTAGTGCGCATTATGTATATTATGTTAAATAAACTGTCCGTGTACGCCAAATCTTTTCTAGTTCGGTCTCCTATCCCGCTCAGATTTTAAAATACCGCGCTTTTTGGCAATGCCATTAAACATAATGGCGATTTACCATAAAATACTTAATATAGATCTTAA
>NZ_JAHGAI010000034.1:0-207622 GCF_030248515.1 Vibrio sp. D401a
ATATAATTAAGGATGGCGTTTGCCATCCTCTTAGAAACTTGCTTAGTTACTTAACGTAAACCGTGGAGAAACTCAGCACGTGTCGCTGGGTTGCTTTTGAAAATACCGCCCAATGCTGTTGTTGTCGTTTCGCTAGTTGCATCCATCACACCGCGAGATTTCACACAGTAGTGGGTTGCGTCGATCGTCACTGCCACATCATCGGACTCAAGTAACGTTTGAAGTGCTACAAGAATTTGCTGAGTCATACGCTCTTGCACTTGTGGACGCTGCGCGAAGAAGCGAACAATACGGTTGATCTTCGATAAACCAATGATTTTACCACGCGGGATGTACGCTACGGCAGCTTTGCCATCGATCGTCACAAGGTGGTGCTCACAGGTACTGGTCACCGTGATGTCTTTCACACGAACCATCTCACTTACGTTCATCTTGTTTTCGATCACAGTAATTTTAGGGAAGTTGGAGTAATCCAGACCAGAGAAGATTTCGTCCACGTACATCTTAGCGATACGATGCGGCGTTTCCTCTAAACTATCGTCAGTAAGGTCAAGTTGAAGTAGACCTAAGATCTCACGCATATGGTGCTCGATCTTCTCTTTCTTCTCTTCACGACTTACGTTGTTTGGACGCATTGGCGTTTCCAAACCGCGTTGCTCTAGCGCTTCTTTTACTAACTTCGCTGACTCGCTAAGACCTGACATTCCACTTCCTCTTTTGTTACTTCCGCTTTGATACGAACCCAATCAAAATTGCATTCATACTTTTCGCTTTGCGCTGCTCAGTTCGTGTCTTCACACCAAGGCACATCAAATGTAGGTACTGAGCTGATTTTCTTGAGCTCCGCAGGTTTTTTACCCCTTTCGGATGGCTGACAAGGATACTCGGATTTTTGAATAATTACACCCATATTTTATAGGTGGACATTCTTACTCAGTCCCCTTTTTATGGTAAAGTTGCCACAAAACAAAAGAACACAGGATTTTCTCAATGGGCTGCTGCGACGCACCTGGCTTGATGCCAATTGAAGAAGCGATGGACAAAATGCTATCGCGAATCAAACCTATCCAAACTACGCTTTCTCTTCCACTTGCTGAAGCACTCGGTTTTGTACTGGCGGAAGACATCTTGTCTCCTATTCACGTACCGCCATTCGATAACTCAGCAATGGATGGTTACGCAATTCGCATTCAAGATCTTGAGTCGTCTTCTGTATTGCCTCTAGCAGGTAAATCATTTGCAGGACAACCTTTTGAAGGTGAATGGCCACAAGGCACTTGTGTTCGTATCATGACTGGCGCCAAAATCCCTGAAGGTTGCGACGCCGTTATCATGCAAGAAAACACAGAAGTCACGGATGCTGGCATTCAGTTCAACCAAACTGATGTGAAACTGCAAAACAACATCCGCCCAACAGGTGACGACATCAAGCAGGGCGACATCGTGCTTGCACAAGGTGCGCGTTTAACACCTCGCGATATTCCGATGATTGCGTCTCTTGGTGTAAGCCATGTGACGGTAGTGCGTAAACCGAAAGTTGCTTTCTTCTCTACTGGTGATGAACTTAAACCACTAGGCGAACCATTAGACGAAGGTCAGATCTACGACAGCAACCGTTACGGTATTAAGCCGCTTATCGAGAACTTCGGTTGTGAGGCGATTGATCTTGGCATCATTCCAGATTGCCCAGAGACTCTGAAAGCAACTTTTGAACAAGCGCAAACGTTGGCTGATGTCGTTGTTACCTCTGGTGGTGTTAGCGTCGGCGAAGCGGATTACACCAAGGACATTCTTGAAGAGCTTGGTGAAATTGGCTTCTGGAAGCTAGCAATCAAGCCGGGTAAACCTTTCGCATTTGGCAAGCTAAGTACTGCTTGGTTCTGTGGCCTGCCGGGTAACCCTGTTTCTGCTGTACTTACCATGTACGTACTTGTTCAACCAATGCTGGCAAAACTTGCAGGCCATACAGAATTGAAAGCACCTGAGTCTATTCCTGCAACAACCAAAACCGCCTTTAAGAAAGCGCCAGGTCGTACCGATTACCAACGTGGTATCTACACATTGGAAGATGGCAAGTTTGTAGTTGAAACAACCGGTAACCAAAGCTCTGGCGCATTCCGCTCCATGAGCCTAGCGAACTGTTTTGTTGTGTTAGAGCGTGAGCGCGGCCGTGTTGAAGTAGGTGAAACGGTTCAGATCCAACTATTCAACTCAACCCTATACTAGGAAATCGTTGTGGATATTCTTTCCGATCAGGAAATGCTGCGTTACAACCGCCAGATCATTCTTCGTCAATTTGACTTTGAAGGGCAAGAGGCGCTCAAACAAGCGTCAGTATTGATGCTTGGTGCTGGCGGCTTAGGTTGTGCATCAAGCCAATATTTGGCCACTGCTGGTGTCGGTAAAATCACGCTGATTGATGATGATATCGTCGAGTTGTCTAACCTTCAGCGCCAAGTGCTGCATCACGATGCGGATATTGGTCGTAAGAAAGTAGACTCGGCGGCCGATGCACTGCGCGAGCTTAACCCGCACATCATTGTAGATACCATCGCAAAACGTCTTGATGATACAGCGTTAGAGAGCCTAATTAAGCAACACACTATTGTTGTCGATGCATCAGATAACGTCGATACGCGCAATCAACTTAACCGCCTATGTTTTGCGACCAAAACACCGCTGATTTCAGGTGCGGCCATTCGCATGGAGGGGCAAGTAAGCGTGTTTACTTACGATGACCCAGCGCAACCATGTTATCAGTGCCTGAGTGCCTTGTTTGGCAGCGGTGCACTAAGTTGCGTTGAAGCTGGAGTAATGGCGCCTGTTGTCGGTATTGTCGGTGCAGTCCAAGCGATGGAAGCGATTAAAGTGATTGCTAACTACGGGCAACCAAAAAAAGGTAAAATCCTGATTTTGGATGCGCTCAGCATGTCTTGGCGAGAAATGAATCTGATGAAAATGCCAACCTGTCCGGTTTGCGGTTAGTTCTATACCCAAGTCACCCCAAGATGCTTGGGTATACACTTCAAATCACTCCCAAAAAGCCCAACACCGAGTTGGGCTTTTTCTCATTTTGACAATCATAAATAAAACCCCTTCTCACTTCAAAAACAATTCGTTTAAAATCATAACTTTAAAACATGGCACATTCCTTTCATTGCATATATCACAAACCAATGAGAGGGCGAATTATGGAAAGGACATCACTACTACTTGGGTCTCTAATAGTGAGCGCTTATGCACAAGCGGCGCCATTTGACACATGCCCAAGCAAAGCATACCTATTTCAATCAACCCCCGTTCAAATCTATGGCGTCAATTTGGTTACAGGTTCAACGACTCTTTTAGAGGACGACACAGGTTTGGCTTCGGGCATCAACGGTGTTGGCTTTAACTTCACCGACCGTTATATCTACGGCTACGACACCACAAACAAAAAGATTGTTCGTCTTGGTCAAGACTTCCAAGCAGAGACGCTTGATGTTTCAGGCCTGCCAACAAGCCACACATTTTACGTAGGTGACGTTTACAACCACGTTTACTACTTGTACCGCAAAGGCAAAGGACTTTTTTCTATTGACCTTTCTCCGCTCGATTCTGATCCAAATGCGACATTGAGCATCGTGAAAATTAGCTCTACAGCGACTGTGAACCTAACCGACTTTGCATTCCATCCAGGCGACGGTTCCCTTTACGGCATCGACAATAACTCTGGAGTTCTATACCAGTTCAACCCATCGGATGGTAGTACGACTGCGATAGGTGACACCGGCGAGTTAGGCACATTTGGTGCTGGCTACTTCGACGTAAATGGTAACTATTACGTGTCACGCAACCAAGATGGCAAAATCTATCGCGTTGACCTTTCGGAAGGCAACGCAGCCAATATCGCAGCGGGTATCGTTCCTGCAGTTGAGTTTGTATCAAACGGACCAAGCTCAAGTCAGAATGATGGTGCACGATGTGCAAATGCCCCTGTTATTGATGAAGACGATCCTATCGATTTTGGTGACGCACCCGATAGTTACAGTACAACGCTTGCTTCGAATGGCCCCCGCCACGAAGTGGACGGCGTAACTTGGTTGGGCCCTTTAGGGCCAGACGGCGACGCTGATGGTCAAGTCGCACCTTCAGGCGATAACAAGGTCGGCATTGCAGATGAAGATGGTGTGGGTTTTGTCTTCGCTCTTGATCCAGGCGTCGGATCTGTAGTGACAGTGAACGCGTCAACTTCCGGTTATTTGAACGCTTGGTTCGATTGGAATCGTGATGGTGATTTTGATGATGAAAACGAACATGTATTCACTGACCAGCTTCTATCACCAGGCAACAATGTCTTGCCATTTACTGTATCCATGACCGCCACTGCTGGTAACAGTTGGAGCCGTTTCCGCTTTAGCCAACAAACTGGGCTCAACTACGATGGAGGTTCGACATCTGGCGAGGTAGAAGATCATCCCATTACGATTACCAATAACGGTTACTCTATTCAGCATTTTCCAAGTGCAAGTGGCTACGCGACTGTTGCTTATGAAGATAACTGGCCGTATACCGCAGACTACGATATGAATGATCTCGTTATGAAATTTAATATCAAGGAAACCAGTTTAAGCGGCGAAGTAAAAAACATTAAGATTGTTGGGGATTTGGCTGCGTATGGCGCAAGTTATAGCAACGGTTTTGCGTTTCGACTGCCAGGAATATCTAGAAGTGATATTAACTCATCCATCTCAACGCTCTCTTACAATGACGTTATTCAAGACAGTAACGGTTTAGAAAATGACGCCAGTGAAGCAATTTTTATTATTCACGAAAACTTAAGTGACTATGCTTCATCCAGTTGTAAGTTCTTCCGAACACAAGAAGGATGCAACGATAATACAACATTCTCGTTCACTTTAGATATCTACCTAAATGATGATGTGGATACCAGTAGCCTGCAGGCTATGCCGTATGACCCTTTCATATTCGCAACACCAAACACATATCACGGAGATGGGATTACTTTTCAGCCCGGGCGTAAGTGGGAAGTACACCTCGCCGATCAAAGCCCTACAGAAAAGTTTGATGGAAACAACTTGTTCGGCATTGGCGTAGATGCTAGCAACCCTTCTACAGGTACCTACTTTAAAACAGCCAACAACCTCCCCTGGGCACTACTCATTGTAGAAAGCTGGCAATGGCCTCTAGAAACCGTCGATCTTGTTGAAGCCTACCCCTCATTTGCAGGTTATGCAGAATCAGGAGGAACCCAATCAACAAGTTGGCATCAACTCCCTCAAGCAAGCAAATGTTATACGCCATAGGAGGCCGTAATATGAAACGTTATTTTGCTCTAAATACTATCCTATTACTGGCCGCATGTGGCGGCGGTGACAGTGGTGGTAGCTCAACACCACCGACTACGCCAACTCCTGTGAAGGCACCTACAATGCACGAACTTGAAGTGCCTGATGGATTTGACTATAACCCAGTGGTTAAGGGGACGTTAAGGGTAGACATTAGCAACTATTCGACTAAAAGAGCTCATTTAACTATCTACACAAACTTTAAGAGTGATGGTTCAGACCGCTATATAGCAGACTACAACAGTGTTATTGCATCTGCTTCACTCAACCAAGGAGCCACCAAACTTAGGTATTCAACATCAGATAGCCAAGGACAGTTATTAGTAGAAATTTGGTTGCTCGACCAAACTCAACCACTACAGAAAGTCATTACTAAAGAAGAAACAAACTGGGCACTTTAAATTGTTCAAATATTGAACTGGAGCGCATTATCTCTTTGATAGTGTGCTTTTTTTATTGTAAAACAAATAGGTGTTAAAAAAGCAAGGACGTAAATGGATAACGCAAAGATATACATTTATTCGTTTCTGGGATTAACCGTTGTATTGCTAGTGTTTTTACTGCTTAGCAAGTCAGAAAGTGAGCAAAGTATAGTAACGATGACGGTAGAAAGTAATACTTTGACGCAATCTCTCGACGGTCACAGGCGATACTTAGTTGTGCGATCCGAACAATATGGTCAGCAAAGAGTATCTGTACCACCATCCTCAGACTGCCCTGTAGGTGCCAATGCCTCATTCGAAGTAACGTCTACACTAATTTCTGCTACGCATTTCAAGTTTCTAAGCTGCCGATACGAATAGTTACGAATACATTCATATAATCTCACTGCCCCGTAAAAAAGATAGGTTCACAAAATGAGTAATCTGATTTCAGCAATACAACTTAAAGAGTTAATGGAAACCAGATCGGTAAAACTCCTAGATGCGAGCATCACATTCCAGATACCTTCAGAAGCACCAAAAATAACCGACCAATGGATAGCTGGCTCAATACGATTTGATTATGACCATGAGTTTTGTGCACTCGATTCAGACCTACCTCATATGATGCCCAGCGTAACGGTATTTCAAAAAAAAGCTCGAGCGCTAGGGCTAAATAACAGCGATTGTATCGTTGTTTATGACAACTCAGGAACACTCGCGTCACCTCGAGCATGGTGGATGTTATCCGCGATGGGGGCAACAAATGTATTAGTGTTGAACGGAGGTTTACCCGCTTGGATTGAAGCAGGGTTTGAAACCGTTGAAAAACTTAATGAACCGCAAGGTGGTGGAAGTTTTTTGGCCAAAAACAACGCATCTGCATTTATCTCCGCTGCAGAGGTACTCAAATTTTCAACAGATCAATCTGCCAATATTCTAGACGCGCGATCTAAAGCTCGTTTTTATGGGGAAGTGCCTGAACCAAGAGAAGGTTTACGTAGTGGTCACATACCATATTCAATAAATTTGCCGTTTGGTCGCCTACTCAATAATGGGGCTTTTAAACCGCTTGAAGATCTTAGAGATGCATATGCGGATTTAGATTTAGATGCTGATAAGCCACTGGTGTTCAGTTGTGGGTCTGGCGTAACTGCATGCATTCTATTGCTTGCTGCTCACGAAATAGGGTTTCGTAGCCTCTCCATATACGATGGGTCATGGACAGAATGGGGCGCAGACACCTCACTGCCAATTAAATGCGAATAAGATAACTAAGAAGTAATGTATGGCTGGAATTAAGAAAAATATTTGGACTCTTTACCTAATACTGCTAGCAGCCAGTATCGGATTATTCCTTCTATTTGGCCATTATCATTACGAATCAAATCTAAACAAGTACAAAGACAAGCAACTGCTCCAGCTTGAACTTTTTTCCAACTCTGTTGAATCGCTTTTAAAAGGGCAGGAATCATTACTTGAAGTTGTTGGGTACCAGCTTGTTAGCCAAAATGATTTTACTCGCACAGCGGCACTGCAAATTCGCCCAATTTTAGACAACCTATTGAATATTCACCCTGTAATTGCAGGGTTCGGTCTGGCAAACCCTAATGGTGACTTTCTTGCGGTTAGTTCAAACTTAAACTTATCCAAACTACATAACCTTAAGCAAGATCCTGTAACAAGAGATACATTCATTGAAGCTTTAGGCTCCGATAGAATGATCCTTGGCAGAACCTACTTTATGCCAGCGCTGGACTCTTTGGTTATTCCAATAAGAAAAGCCATTCGAGATAGCAGAGGTAATACACTTGCCGTCATGACGGCAGGATTGAAAATGAACTCCACACTGGTTTTTCGAAGTGATGTTCATGCCCATCAACATAATCAAGTGAGCCTAATACGTGAGGACGGCTACCTCATGTTTACTTCTTCAGCAGGAGCTTCTTACAGAAACTATCAACAACCAGTAACGACCTCGAACCAAAAAATTCTAAAATCTTTATTCGAAAAGGAGCTAGGCTTAACCCCGGAGCAAGTTAGAACATCAAATAAGACATACAATATCGTTAGCTCCGATCCAAAAGTAGACAAGCTAATCACACTAAAATATCTACCCGACTACTCTTTATGGGCAATTTCGTCCACTAGCCTGAGTTATATTCAAAGCACATTTCTAGAACAATTTTCGCTATATTTCTTGGTTTTCATCTTTATTCAAGCGAGTTTCTATGCACTGGTTAAGTCCATTGCGAGCAATGAATTGGCGACTAGACAACAACTCTATTTTCAGGCGACTCACGACACATTAACAGCCCTGCCTAATAGAGAATACTTAAGGGATAATATTCACAAATGGACAGACGGCAAAGCCGAGCCATTTGCTCTCTTGTTTGTTGATATGGATAACTTCAAATCAGTCAACGATACGCATGGCCATGAGTTTGGCGATCTTGTTTTGAAGCAAATAGCCAGACGACTCAAACATTTTGACTCTCACAGACACCTGATCGTTCGAGAGGCCAGTGATGAGTTCATTATTTTGACCAAAGCGATAGATGAAGAGCAATTGCAGCAATTTGCTCGCGAACTAATTATGGCTTTATCGCAACCTTATGCTATTACAGACAACCAATTCTTGTTGAGTTGCAGCATCGGGGTTTCTCACTATCCTGAGCACGGAAAAGATTTAGACGCTTTGTTGCTTTCTTCCGATATTGCCATGTACAAAGCGAAGCAAGAAAGAAACGCATACTGCCTTTTTAATGAAGAGATGCAGGCTCAACACCTAAGAAAAATGAGAATTGAGCAACGCCTACGTATTGCGGTTGAGCATCGAGATATCTTTATGGTTTACCAACCGCAACTGTGTAAACAAGGTAAAGTGTATGGAGCAGAAGCGTTGGTGCGCTGGATTGACCATGAATTAGGCTTTGTACCACCAAATGAGTTTATCCCAGTTGCCGAAAGCTCTGGGTTAATGGTTAGATTAGGCAGACTGATTCTAGAAAAAAGCATCGAAGATATCGCCAGCTTATACGCAAATGTAGAGCAGCCAATCCGCATATCGGTAAATATATCGGTCAAACAATTTCTACAAAGAGACTTTATTGAACACCTAGTATCAACACTTAATGCTCACAATGTATCTAGTCACGTTATAACGCTTGAGATTACAGAAAACTTATTTATTGAAGATCTAGATAAGTTTTCACCAATCTGTCAGCAATTACACCTGATGGGTTTCCAAATATCGCTTGACGACTTTGGTACAGGTTACTCCTCTTTGAGTATGCTTAAAGCCTTGCCAATTGATGAGCTGAAAATTGACAAAAGCTTCATCGACAACATTGAAACTGATGAGAAAGCCCTCAACATGGCAAAAAACATCATCGATATTGGCAAAAACTTTGGTATGACTGTACTCGCCGAAGGCGTCGAAACCTTAAAACAGCAAGAAAAACTAACCCAATGTGGGTGCGATTTGTATCAAGGGTATCTTTTTTCAAAACCAATACCAATTGATGAGTTAGAGAGCTATGTAATGCAAAACCAAAAAACAAAAGAAGCCGCCATATAGGCAGCTTCTGCTCGGCTTGAAGCACTGTTCTAGTTTTGCATTTCCTGATACATGACTTCAACAAGCTCGCCTTTCGGGTCACCTGATAACTCCCACGTAAAGATACCGCCAAGATTAGTTTGCTTCGCCCAATCTGCTTTGGCTTTGATAGAACGTTTATCTTCAAATGAGATGAACACTTTCTTGTCTGGGTTCCATAAGTAAGGGGCTTGAGACTGTTCATCGTACTTATATTGGTAACCTTGTTTTTCGCTGTAGTTCTTCATAAGGTCCCAGAACATGAAGTAGCCATTCTCACCAGTACCGAACTGCGCGCCTTGTTCAGAAACTAGGTCTTGCGTTGGTAGGTCACCAGAGAAGTCTTTAGTTCCTTGCCAACCACGACCATAAAACGCAGCACCAATGACTAACTTTTCACTCGGAATACCCAGCTCAATCATTTGATTAATGAACACGTCAGCGCCCATGCCCCACCAACTGCGGTCCGTGGCATGCAAGTTTGTTGTGTGCCCTGTTTGTTGTCCCCAGCCGCCAAGGAAGTCATACGTCATAGCAAACATATTGGTTAAGTAAGGCTGGGCAGCTTTCCAGTCAATGCCCGCGGCTTTTGGACCGACACCCACCGCTGTTGAAAGCTCATACTCTCGCTTGGTCTGTTTCGCTAGAGCATCTAGATCACCACGCATGGTTTTAACGAGGTAAGTGAAAGCGTCGCGCTCTAAAGCTTTCTGCTCATCCGTAAGCTTGGTATCTGGATTCCAAGGCGAAGTCGTTAAGCCGCCGCCACCTGGGTATTCCCAATCCAAATCTATACCATCAAAGAAATCGTACTTTGCAATCAACTCGACAGCCGTTTTAGAGAACTGATCCATGGCTTGCTGGTTTTTAGCCATCGCGTGGAAAGGCTCTGACATGGTCCAGCCACCAAAAGAAGGGAGAATTTTTAGGTCAGGGTGTTGCTTCTTAAGCTCGGCGAGTTGAGCGAAGTGGCCTTTATATGGCACATCAACAGAAACAGGACCAAAGTCTTTTTCGAGTGCCGCCTCGGTATCAACCAGAATCGCGCTATACGGTTCTTTACCTTCACACTGTTTTGCGACCAGTTTTTGTATGGTTTCTGACGCGCCAGTATGAGGACCACACATGCTCAAAAACGCGTAGATAATATGAGTCAGGTTATTAGCTGGAATGTCTTTTACCGTATATGGGTTATCTGCGTTAGCGTACTGCCAGTCAGCAAAATAGCCTGCCACGACTTTTTGCTCGGCTTGCGCCATGCCTGTTAACCCCGTAAATAGTGCAGCTGCGAGAAGTGCCTTTTTCATAATTTCCTCCAGATTAATTAACTACAAACTACTCCTGAGGATTATTTTTAACTTGGAAACGAAATCAGGCTGCGAGTCATTTATAAATCCTCGCAGCCTGATTACATAGTTTGCATATTATTTGTGCTAAACCTCTGATGTGCTGTTGCCATGCATCTGCTCATCCAAGTTAAGAACCGTCAGTGCATTACTAACGCTGGTTGCAATAACATCTATCGCCCCAGTTCTTAAAGCACCTAATAGTGCGAGTGGCTTACTGTTTTCCGCCGCAATCGCAATCACTTCTGCAATCGGTCTAAACTCTTCGATACCTAAACCGATTACTCGGTCACTCATCACGGTGTTTGCGACGTTGCCATGGATATCAAAGAAGTCGTAGCCAGCAAAATCCCCGACGACACCTTGCATTAAACGAGATTGCACCACTTCATCTGGAGTGAACCATCCAAGGTCGACCATATAGCTGTTTTCACTCATATCGCCTATACCGACAAGGGCTACATCTGCTTTACGTGCAAGATCGAGCGTTTGTTTAACCGTAGCATTTTGCATGAAGGCAATTTTCTGCTCTCGGTTTTCAGCGTAAGCTGGTGCATAAAGGGTTTCGGAGGTTCCGCCATATTTCTTAGCAAACTGTCGGCAAATGTGGTCGGCGTTAAACATACCGCCACGTGGGTGGATCCCGCCGATACCACACACAAACTTACAATCACGCGGCGTAATAACACCAATGTGGTGAGCCACGGAAGATACGTTACGCCCTTGCCCAACCGTTACTACCATGCCGTTCTTGAGCGTGCTAGTGAGATAGTTAGAGACCAAACCTGACACTTGAAGGCGCTGCGCTTCTTCATTGGGCTGATCCAATGCCACCAGCGCACGTTTCACACCAAAGCGGTCAATCAAGCGTTGCTCGATCTTGGCGCTGAACACTGGATGGTACTTTACTGTGATTTCAACAATCCCTTCATCACGTGCCTGCTTGAGCATTCGCCCTACTTTGGCACGAGAAATGGAAAATTTTCTGGATATCTCTTCCTGTGTTGCACCATCTTGATAATAAGCAACGGAAATTTCCGTTAGTAAGTCTGTGCTTTCAATAGAAATATCTTGGTTAGAACTGCTCATGGTTTTTCTCGCCCTTTTAGAGGATCGACATTATATGCATTGGTGAGCATCCGCTCATTGACTTAGCATATGTTACCCTCCAATTTTACTGCGACATTTGCTCACTGCAATGACATTTTCTCACTGCGTGATTTTATTAATATCAGCACTGCTCAAGCCTTGAACAATAAGGGCAAACGTTTATTTCGGCCATGCTCTGAACACACAGCAAAAAAACGTTGATGAACTTCACTTAAAGTCGGTTTCGGCGATTGACTTTCAGCATGGATAGGATAAATATGGATTCATCATTTACTCAGCTACCGATCAAATGTTCATAGCAAATGTTCGGTACCGAAATTTTCCGTAGTTGGCTGAGCAGATGTCTCGTTAAATATGATGAGACGATTAGCCGACACGCTTGCAAATGCACAAGCTGTGGTATTGAAAACCACACTTAAGCCCATTTATATAGGATGATCGATTATGAGCAACAAGTTAGAGCAACTTCGTAAACTAACAACTGTAGTAGCGGACACTGGTGAAATTGACGCAATCAAAAAGTACCAACCTGAAGATGCAACAACGAACCCATCTCTTATCCTAAAAGCGGCTCAAATCGAAGAGTACGCACCTCTAATCGACGCTTCTATCGAATACGCAAAAGCACAAAGCAACGACAAAGCACAACAAGTACAAGACACTTGTGACATGCTTGCAGTAAACATCGGTAAAGAGATCCTAAAAACTATCCCTGGCCGTATCTCTACAGAAGTAGATGCTCGTCTTTCTTACGACACAGAAGGCAGCGTTGCTAAAGCTCGCCAGCTTGTAAAAATGTACAACGACGCAGGCATCACTAACGACCGCATCCTAATCAAACTGGCTTCTACTTGGGAAGGTATCCGCGCTGCAGAGATCCTAGAGAAAGAAGGCATCAACTGTAACCTAACGCTTCTATTCTCATTCGCTCAGGCTCGTGCATGTGCTGAAGCAGGCGTATTCCTAATCTCGCCATTCGTTGGCCGCATCATGGACTGGTACAAAGCGAAAGAAGGTCGTGACTTTGAAGCTTCAGAAGATCCAGGTGTAATCTCAGTAACAGACATCTACAACTACTACAAAGACTACGGTTACAACACTGTTGTTATGGGCGCAAGCTTCCGTAACATCGGCGAGATCCTAGAACTTGCTGGCTGTGACCGTCTAACTATCGCTCCTGCTCTTCTTGCTGAGCTAGAAGCTGCTGAAGGCGAAGTTGTAGAGAAACTGGTTGATTCTAAAGGTTCTAAAGAGCGTCCAGCTCCAATGTCTCACGCTGAGTTCCTATGGGAGCACAACCTAGACGCAATGGCTGTTGAGAAAGTAGCTGAAGGTATCCGTAACTTCGCGGTAGACCAAGGCAAACTAGAAGACATGATCGCAGCTAAGCTTTAATTGCTTACCAAAAGCGAGTAGCCAGCCTACTCGCTTTTAGCATCAGCGCTTTATTCAGAAAATTCTATTTGAACTTGTTCCGACGAGTTCCCTCTATTTAAATCAAATATCGAGAAGTAACTACTATGGATCGTAAATATCTAGCTAATGCAATCCGTGCACTAAGCATGGACGGTGTTCAACAAGCTAACTCTGGTCACCCAGGTGCACCTATGGGTATGGCTGACATCGCTGAAGTTCTTTGGCGCTCTCACCTAAACCACAACCCATCAAACCCAGAGTGGGCTGATCGCGACCGTTTCGTACTGTCTAACGGCCACGGCTCTATGCTCATCTACTCTCTACTGCACCTTGCAGGCTACGAGCTATCTATCGACGATCTGAAGAACTTCCGTCAGCTTCACTCTAAGACTCCTGGTCACCCAGAGTACGGTTACGCACCTGGTATCGAGACAACAACAGGCCCTCTAGGTCAAGGCATCACTAATGCTGTTGGTATGGCAATGGCTGAGAAAGCACTAGCGGCTCAGTTCAACAAAGAAGGCCACGACATCGTTGACCACTTCACTTACGTGTTCATGGGTGACGGCTGTCTGATGGAAGGCATCTCGCACGAGGCATGTTCTCTTGCTGGTACACTAGGCCTTGGTAAACTGATCGCATTCTGGGATGACAACGGCATCTCTATCGACGGTCACGTTGAAGGTTGGTTCTCTGACGATACACCTAAGCGTTTTGAATCGTACGGCTGGCACGTAATCCCTGCTGTAGATGGTCACGATGCAGAAGCAATCAACGCAGCAATCGAAGCGGCAAAAGCAGATCCACGCCCTACGCTTATCTGTACTAAAACTATCATCGGTTTTGGTTCTCCAAACAAATCTGGTTCACACGACTGTCACGGTGCGCCACTAGGTGCTGAAGAAATTGCAGCAACACGTAAAGAACTAGGTTGGGAGCACGGTCCTTTTGAAATTCCGCAGGAAGTCTACGCAGAATGGTCAGCGAAAGAAGCAGGCGCAGCTAAGGAAGCTGCGTGGGACGAGAAATTTGCAGCTTATGAAGCAGCGCACCCTGAGCTGGCAGCTGAATTCAAACGCCGCGTAAACGGTGACCTACCTGCACAGTGGGAAGAGAAAGCAAACCAAATCATTGCTGACCTTCAAGCAAACCCAGCGAACATCGCATCACGTAAAGCATCTCAAAACGCACTAGAAGCGTTTGGTCAAATGCTTCCAGAATTCATGGGCGGCTCTGCTGACCTAGCGCCTTCTAACCTTACTATGTGGTCTGGTTCTAAATCTCTAGAAGCGAACGACTTCTCTGGTAACTACATCCACTACGGTGTACGTGAATTCGGTATGACTGCAATCATGAACGGTATCGCACTACACGGTGGTTTCGTTCCTTACGGCGCGACATTCCTAATGTTCATGGAATACGCACGTAATGCAATGCGTATGGCTGCTCTGATGAAAGTTCAGAACATCCAAGTTTACACGCACGACTCTATCGGTCTTGGCGAAGATGGTCCAACTCACCAACCAGTTGAGCAAATCGCGTCTCTACGCCTGACTCCAAACATGAGCACATGGCGTCCATGTGACCAAGTTGAGTCTGCGGTAGCTTGGAAACTAGCAATTGAACGTAAAGATGGTCCATCAGCACTTATCTTCTCTCGTCAAAACCTAGCACAACAAGAGCGTACTGCTGAACAAGTTGCAGACATCGCAAAAGGTGGTTACATCCTGAAAGACAGCGATGGTAAGCCTGAGCTAATCCTAATCGCGACTGGTTCAGAAGTTGAGCTAGCTGTGAAAGCGGCAGAACAACTAACCGCTGAAGGTAAGAAAGTACGCGTGGTTTCAATGCCAGCTACTGATACTTTCGACAAGCAAGACGCGGCTTACCGTGAATCTGTGCTGCCTTCAGACGTGACTGCACGTGTTGCTGTAGAAGCAGGTATTGCAGACTTCTGGTACAAGTACGTTGGCTTCGAAGGTCGCATCGTCGGTATGACAACATTCGGTGAATCTGCGCCAGCAGACCAATTGTTCGAAATGTTTGGTTTCACTGTAGAAAATGTAGTGAATACAGCAAAAGAAGTTCTAGCTTAACCGCTTAGTATTATCAGTTTTCTCTATTGCGAAATTGAAAACTGCAAAGCCCCGCTTAGGCGGGGCTTTATTTTATCTATCCATTTT
Organism: Vibrio sp. D401a; assembly: GCF_030248515.1. Lineage (NCBI taxonomy): Bacteria > Pseudomonadati > Pseudomonadota > Gammaproteobacteria > Vibrionales > Vibrionaceae > Vibrio > Vibrio sp. D401a. The sequence goes on from NZ_JAHGAI010000034.1 coordinate 15,424, forward strand.
CAACAATGATTCAACGATCTAGTTCTAGTCCGAATCACTTCTCTTCAAACTGATTCGCAAGTCGATAGAAGTCTTGAACTTGCTCTTTCAACTGCTGACTGTTTTGCTCTACAGAGTGCGTCGCCGCTAGATTCTGCTCCGCTGTCGAGGCAATAGAATGAATGTGCTGATTCACGTCACTAGATAACTGCAACTGTTTATTGGCAGAGTCCGCGACATTAACCATCAAGCCACTCATGGTTTGCATCATTTGCTCTACCTCAGATAAACGCAATGCGCTTTGCTCAGCGACATTTGAGCATGTGTCAGTTTGTTCTTTGTTAGCAATAATATCTTTCTGCCAGCCATGAATCGTTGTCAACATGGTGTCGATGGATGCTTTAATTTGCTCAGTCGCGTTTGAAGTACGCCCAGAAAGCGCTCTTACTTCATCAGCAACAACAGCGAAGCCGCGACCTTGTTCACCCGCTCGCGCTGCTTCGATTGCAGCATTAAGCGCTAACAGGTTAGTTTGATCGGCTATCCCCCCAATCTCTTCCATTAATTGACTTACCTTTTGTGCTTGATCGCTCAATTGATATGTCGTTTCGGTCGCTTTCTCAGCCTGTAAGCTAAGTTGGGCTAAGTTGGTATGGGTTTGGTCGATGGTCTCTTTCGCCATCAGGCATGACTGCAACGTATCATCTATCAATAGATGCGCATCGTTCGTGCTGGATGACACCGAGTTTGCAGAAGCTTCCATCGACTCTGTCGCGTCTCGAACTTGCCTTATGTCTTTGTTCTGCTGAGTTAACGCCGCTGATACTTCTGCTGTGGTACTGTTAAGCTCTTCCGCACAACTTTGCAATGGTAGAGCGGAATCGGTCATACGCCCTAGAACGGTACGGATTCGAGCTGAAAGCATCTTGATGTGAAAGTCCGCAATCGAGAATTGATGATTACCGGAATACACTAGGCGACTAACACTATCGTATTGAGCTTGCAGCTTTTTAAACTGCTGAGGTGTATCGATAAGCTCTTGGCGAAATAGTACAGCCAAAACACTAGCAGGAAGCAATGTAGCAAGCCAAGCTAGTGGTCCTTCTAATGACAGAGCAAAGCTCGTTACGGGTGCTGCTAACGCCCCAAGAAGAATCGCATAGCGCAAGGTGTCATTTAACTTCAATGCCCACGCTCGACCAGATTTCTCTGCTTTTAACAGCCCTTGGTACGCTTTAGAAGCAATATCTACCCACTCTCGCTTGGGCTTAACACGAACCGATTGATAGCCCACTACTTGGCGGCCTTCATAAATGGGCGTTACATAAGCATCAACCCAGTAGTAACCACCTGATTTAGTGCTATTTTTTACAATTCCTCGCCACGCTTTTCCTTGTTTTAGGCGCGCCCACATATCACCAAATGCAGCTTTTGGCATATCTCCGTGACGAACGATATTGTGGTTTTGTCCGAGCAATTCATCGTGACTGTATTCAGCAATTCTGCAAAACGCGTCATTACAGTAAGTGATAACACCTTTGAGATCCGTAGTGGAGACCAGTTCGTCAGAATCTCCTACGAGGGTTTCTTGAGCTTTATTGGAAAGAGTGGCTGACATATATAATTTTCTTTGAAATTTCTATTTTTGTGGCGAGATATATACACAAATATCAAACTTATTACAAAATATTAGAGAAAAAGTCTTAACCAAACGACACTTTTTACTCAAAATTGGTTGTTTTTATTACAATCTTTCGCCAAAGATAAGCAGGTGAGCCAAATAACAAAAATATGACTTACTCAACAAGTAGCACTATTCGTTAATCGTCTCTTGTTGGGCTGTGCTTCTTTCCTTCGCTAAGAATATTGCCATCACCAGTAAAACAAAGGGCAATACATATAAGTTCAATTTCTGCCATCCCACAGTGGACTCTAACCAACCAGATAAAAGTGCGGTAATGGTGACGCAACTGAACACGAAAAACTCGTTGAGCGCCTGTGCTTTACTCTTATTCTTTGCTTTATAGCTCTGACTAAACAAGCTGGTTGCTGCAATGAACATAAAATTCCATCCAACCCCAAGTAAGATCAACGCCGCACTGAAATGCCAAATAGAAAGCCCATGCATATTAATCGCAATACAAGCAATAAAAAGTACACCGCCAGCCAATATCATCTTCTTTGCACCAAACTTCTCAATCAAGCTGCCGGTAAAGAAAGCGGGAACAAACATCCCCAATACATGCCATTCAATAACCCCAGCAGCTCTTGTAAAATCAAAGCCACAGCCAATCATTGCTAGCGGTGTTGCCGTCATTAGTATATTCATTACGGCATAAGCAACCATCGCTGCTAAGACCGCAATCATAAAGTTAGGGCGATAGATTATTTCTTTGAGAGTGTCGGGCTTTGCATGGACATTTTGAGCATGCGCCGGCGGAAATCGTATCGTTTGCAGTAATACTAATGCCGTGATGTACAAAACAATGAGTACCGCAAAAGCACTAATATAGAGTCCATCACCTGACCACTTTTGTGAGTAGACTGCAAGGTTTGGTCCTAATACTGCCGCTAATACCCCGCCCGCCATTGAAATAGAAATGGCGCGGTGTCTAGCGGATTCATCACAAACTTCAATCGCTGCAAATCGATAGAGTGTACCGAAGCCAATCCCTACTCCCAATAAAAAAGTAGAAGTACAAAACAAGGTGAAGTTCTCTAACGACAAAGCATACGTTGCCAATGATGCGCCAAGGATGCCAATAACGTTACCCAAACTGAAACCTAAACGGCGGCCAAGTTTGCCCATAATTAAAGAAGCAGGAATAGTCGCAGACATCAATCCTAAAAACTGAAATGCGACAGGGAGCGTGATCATACTTGGAGAAGGCGCGATTTGTTTGCCGATAAGAGCAATGACGGAAATAAGAAGTATGTTCCCAGTCATTAATAAAGCTTGGCAAAGTGAGAGTAGCCAGACGTTTTTATTCATCTCAATCCTTGAGTATATTTTAATCTATTCAGACACCATAACGGATTTGAGATTAAAACACATCGGATATGTGCAACAGATTGGCCTATGTAATCGAGTCATTTCGGCTATCAATGGGATAAAACAATTTCGAGCACTAAAAAAGCCAGCTGAGTGCTGGCTTTTCAAGGATTTGAAACGCTTACGTTTACTTGGCGCGACGTGCTTTCACTGCATCGGATAGCTGACGTAGAACTGTTTCTGTATCTTCCCAGCCGATACATGCATCAGTAATCGATTGACCGTATGTTGCAGTTTTTCCATCAACCAAATCTTGGCGACCTTCAATCAGGTGAGATTCAATCATCACACCGAAGATTGCCTCTTCACCACCAGTAATCTGCTCCGATACGTCATCAGAAACCAGCATTTGACGCTTGAACTGCTTAGAGCTGTTCGCGTGGCTAAAGTCGATCATCACTTTCTTCGGTAGACCTGCAGCGCCTAGCTCATCTTTGATTTGCGCTACATGAGATGCACTGTAGTTCGGCTCTTTACCACCACGCAGAATAATATGACAGTCAGGGTTACCTGCCGTTTCGACAATCGCAGAGTGACCGTACTTAGTAACTGATAAGAAGTGGTGCGATGCGCTTGCTGAGCGGATTGCATCACTCGCGATCTTGATGTTGCCGTCTGTGCCGTTTTTGAAGCCAACTGGGCAAGACAAACCTGACGCTAGCTCACGGTGTACCTGAGATTCAGTCGTACGTGCACCGATAGCACCCCAGCTAATAAGGTCCGCTACGTACTGTGGCGTGATCATATCTAAAAACTCACTTGCTGTAGGAAGCCCCATATCTGTTAGATCAAGTAACAGCTTACGACCAATTCGAAGACCGTCATTCAGCTTGTAAGTGTCGTTTAGATAAGGGTCATTAATGAGTCCTTTCCAACCTACTGTGGTACGCGGTTTTTCAAAGTAAACACGCATTACAACTTCCAGCTGCTCGCCGAGTTCATCACGAAGTATTTTGAGTTTTTTTCCGTATTCCACCGCTGCGTCTGGATCATGAATTGAACACGGGCCAACAATCACCAGAAGACGGTCATCTTTTCCTTCAAGGATATTATGAATCGCATTGCGGCATTCAAATGTTGTTGTGGAAGCTGTTTCAGTTGCCGGAAACTTCTCTAATACTGCTACAGGTGGCAATAACTCTTTTACTCTATTAATTCTTACATCATCAGTTTGAAACATTACTTCTACTTCCTAGTTGCTATCCCTGTCCCACAATTTCTTTCAATTTTGCTCAGGGCATACCTGCTCAGAATGCAAGCAAACACAAAGGCTGTGGGCTCATTTTATCTTATCGATACAGTTAACTTATCGGCTCAGGAGAATAGTTGCAAACACTTTTTTATATAAAATGCAATTCATGGAAGAGCGTTAACCTTAAAACACAGTGTAAATTATTACTTACACCCTCTCATCAGATTGTTCCTACTTTTTAATCAAGTACAAAAAAGCGTCTACAATGTAAGAAATATCAGAAGTTTGTCGCGGTTTATAGGAAAAAAGATGCATCAGGATATAAGATTATGTAGCGCAATGTTAAATGGCGTAAATATTAAACTAATATCCTATGACCAATAATCGCTCTGATTTGTCAGGAAAGTAAGAGTTAATATGCAATCAATACAAGGAAATACTATGAATAAAGTAGCAATTGCAATAGCAGCAGTGGTAGCAAGTGGTGGTGCCCTTATCGGCTCAGTTAACGCTGAACCGTATATTGGCGGCAAGATTGGACTTGGTACCTTAGATGACTCATGTTATGCAAGCAGCCCATGTGACGAAGAATCGTTCGCTGCAGGTTTACACATCGGCTACAGCTTTAATGATTATATTGATGCTGAATTTGGCGCTGATTACCTAGGCAACTTTGATAGTAATTTTAAAGTGCCTGCGGGATACAGCGGAGTGATAGATGACGACCTTTGGGCTCTTACCCTAGCACCTAAGTTTAACTTGCCTCTCAATGACTCTTGGCAACTATTCGCTAAAGTAGGTGCTGCATACATGATGTATGACAATGGTAAAGACTTCGTACCAACTGGCTCATTAGGTGTTGAGTACACATTGAACTATAACTTCAGCTTAAGGGCTGAATATCAACGATATCAAGATATGTCTGACGATATCATCGATGATATGGATGCAAACTTCTTCGGTATAGGATTCAGCTACAAATTCGGAGCAGCTCCTATCGCAGCTCCTATTATCGTAGAGGAAGTGGTAGAAGAAACTGTTGTCGAAGAAGCTGTTATGATGACAAAGATGCACAAAGAAGAGTACGGTACAGGTACGTTTGAATTCGACAGTGCTAAACTAACCGATTCAGTATCTGAACGTCTAGACAACTTCGTAAACTTCTTGAATGAGTACCCTCAAGCTCAAGTTGAAATCACTGGTTACACAGATAGCTCTGGTTCAGCTGTTTACAACCAAGAACTGTCTGAACGTCGTGCTCAATCTGTTGCTGACTACCTAATCGCAGCAGGTATTGACGCAGACCGCTTTACAGTTAAAGGTTTGGGCGAAGAAAACCCTGTTGCCGACAACAGCACACATGAAGGTCGAGAGAAGAACCGTCGTGTTGAAGTACTCGTTCCTGAGTTCCAATATGAAGAACTTGTACAACCAGAATAGGAGTTTGTGCTCTAATTCCTAGTCAAAGGGGTGCTTCAGCATCCCTTTTTGTTTACCTCCTATTTGTATTTACCACTCGAACCTCCCGAACTAGCATATGGCTTAACACAATATAGTTGTTCGCTCTCACACACTCTTGCTTCAAGCTCTTCTTCGTAAACAGCAATGCATAACCTGATACTCCCATAGCCAACCAGAGAACACTTCAAAGGTTACCAATAGCTAGCGAATAAGCTTAGGTAAGCAGTTTCAAAACGGTGTAGATTCCATAAAGTATGGCAATCAATGTGGGATACAAATAAAAACCGCGCCTCTTAAGCACGGTTTAATGCCGTTGACAAAGCGCATTTATTGCGCAAAGAACAAGCTAATATAGTGATCAGCTAACAAGGCTACAAACAGAGCGAGTAAGTGATAAATGGAGAATTTAAAGGTTTCCATTGCGCTGTTTTGCTCTGGGGAAAACTTCAACTTCCAAGCATGATACATAAAACCTGCATTGAGAAGCAGCGAAGAGAAAAGATAAACCGAACCAACCATACCCACCAACACAGGAAGAATACAAACAAGCGTGAGTAGAATCGTGTACAGAAGAATCGAAGTTTTGGTGTATTCAATGCCATGAGTCACGGGGAGCATCGGAATATCCACTTTGCGATAATCTTCAACTCGATGAATCGCGAGCGCCCAGAAATGTGGTGGTGTCCAAATAAAAATAATCATCACCAACAACCAAGCGTGAGCGTGTAACTCTCCCGTCACTGCAGTCCACCCTAAAAGTGGCGGCATAGCACCTGCAATTCCGGCAATTACAATGTTTTGTGGGGTCGCTCGTTTGAGATACATGGTGTAAACCACTGCGTAACCGAGCAAGCTTAAAAACGTCATCCAAGCTGTTAACGGATTAACCAGTGCGTACAAAAGTACAAAACCAACAACACCTAACGTAACAGCAAACAACGCGACTGATAACGGATTCGTGTCACCAGAAGGCAGAGGGCGCTTGTGAGTTCGAGCCATTCGCGCATCAATTCGGCGATCGATGAGGTGATTAAACGCTGCCGCGGAGCCAGCCATTAAGCCAATCCCGATAAGGCCAATCGCCGCTTGTAGCCAAGGAAAACTGGCCACCGGCGCTAAGCTCATTCCGACAATGGCGGTAATCAACATAAGCGCGACGACTTTAGGCTTTGTCAGTTTTAAATAGGTTGAACCAATCTTTTTCTTACCACTTTCCAGAGGTAACGCGATTTCTTTACTCATAGCGAACTCCTTTCGCTTGATGACTCCAACGAGCCTTACCCTGCCATAAATAGAACTGACTAACGCAGATAAGTGTAAGCATGATGGCTGCACCAAGATTGTGCGCCACCGCTACATAGATAGGCAGTTGGAACACAACATTACTAACGCCTAATAGGATTTGGCAAACCAAAGCTAAGCCAATCCAAACACCTAAGCGCTGAGAATGATGTGAATCTTGTTTTAGTAGTAGAATGCAATATGTCAACACAACGAACGCAGTAACAATCGCACCAATGCGGTGACTGACATGGATCGTCATTCGAGCTGGATAATCTAATACACCAAATTCATAGTTATCAACCCCTGTCTGCCAGAACGAAAACGCCTCTTTCCATGATAAATAGCTTGTCCAGTTCCCTTCACATATTGGTAAAGCAGTGCACATTAGAGCGGCATAGTTTGATGAGGTCCAACCGCCAAGCAAAACCTGCATCAGCACCACTCCAAAAGCCAGCAAGGAGAAGGTTCTTACATTTTTAGAGGAGGGAGAAAAGTAAACGCTGTGTCGAGTTTGTAATTGGCAATAGAATATCGCTTGCAGTGCAAGCAGCGTAAAGCCACCCAGTAGATGCAGCATCACAATCACTGGCATCAATTTTAACGTCACTGTCCACATTCCTAATGCCGCTTGCCCAAGGACAAGGATACAAAGCAAGACAGGAATCGTCGGATCGACTCGCTCTGCTCTCACCGCCATGATTGCCATCATCAGAATGACTAAGCCTAAAGTTCCAGCGAAGTAACGATGAATCATCTCTAACCATGCTTTCCCTTGCTCCACTGCGCGCTCTGGAAACAACGCATTTGCCTTCGTGACTTCGGCTTCGGTTTGAGGAACGAATAACTGACCGTAGCAACCCGGCCAATCTGGACACCCCAAACCTGCATCAGCCAGTCGCGTATATGCGCCTAACATGATGACCACAAGAGTAAGACACAGGCTGAACCTAACCAAACCACTTAACGTCATATTGCCCCCTCCCTAGCCTACGCGTGACAACTTCAATAGTTTTCGTAAGTCCGCCAATACGTCCTTACTTAACCGCACCAAATCCTCGTTTGCTTCTGGCGTATAGGACATTACAAGCTGCCCGAGCGGATCGACGATCAACACCTGACCTGCTTTCACTCTCGATGAAAGCGCGTCATTCATTTGCATCACGACAATGCTCTGGTCAACGTCATTCGCCTCTTCCGAAGTCCATATAACAGGCACAACACGCTCCTGATATTTACCTAATGCAATATGGCTTTGCTGCATCAAGTGTATTTGTTGCTGGCATTGTTCTTTACACTCCGATGGCAACACATAGGCTAATAGCCAACCTTTTTCGTCTAGCGGGGATGGCTGACCTAGTTGTTCGAGCGTGACATATGGCTCAACCAATTCACCTCGATTGGTTACCCCCGTTTCGTACCAACCTTGACTCAATACAACCTTGGCAATAATCGCAGGGAGCGCAAATAGACAAATAAGAGACACCAATACAATTCGTCCTTTCGTGACTGCATTTGTCATTTCTCACCTCCTTGTGAGCGTGGTTGTCGAATCCAACGAATAAAAATCAGGATTGTGATAAGCAAAAATACAACTGCCATAGCAAACCACTGAAAAGCATAACCAAAGTGCTTTGCGCTGGTTAACGGTAAGGGATTCCAAGGAAATGAATACGGCCACTGCGCTAAATTGTCGGGTTGAATGACCGTGGGCATTAACTCAACGTTAAGAAGTTGGCTAAGTTGATTGATGTTTAGGTTTTGCACTCTGATCGTATCGCCGATTTCAGCCATTAGGTCTGAGCTTAGCGGATTAGTCGATTTACGATACAAACGCCCGGTGATGCCATATGGCGCTGTCAGATGTTCAACCTTCGGTAACACGGCTCTGGAGCGTTCTCCCTTCACAAACCCAAGTTCAAGCAACGTCAGAGTCGCAGGATCATGAGACATCGACACGATTTGAAACGCAAGGTAACCCACTTCGCTCTGATATGTCTGGTTATCTAATAAAATGATTGGTAGTGGTTCAGGTGTCACATTCGCTTTTACTTTAATCCCTATAACACTCTCTTCTCGCCAATCGTTCATTTCCAATACTTCAAACATGTCCTGATATGAGGTATTTACCCTTGCTAAAATCGCTTGCTCCAAAAGCTGCTTTTCATTGCCACGTTCCAATTGCCAATAGCCCAGTTTGACCAATAGAGAAAACACAGCCACAGTTAAAAAGACAGCAACCCAAACCCATTTCGATAATATCGACGACGAAACCGGAGGTGCCATGTCCACCGTATTTCTGTTCAAATTAACGCTTGTCCTTTTGCTGCTTTTCATCATCTTTAACCTCGCAAAAGCGCTTATCGAAATGGTTCGCGAAGACCCAGAGGATTCATCGAAAAAAGGCAAACCAATGAGCCATTACCTCGGTCGTCGTGTCATGTTTTCTGCGTTAGTCGTGATACTCCTCTTGATTGCTCTAGGGGCTGGGTGGATAGCCCCTAACCCTCGCCCTTACTAGCTTTACAGCACATAAACGAAAACAAACAAGCATAGCCAAACCACATCAACGAAGTGCCAATACCAACTACCCGCTTGGAATGCAAAATGGTCTTTCGGCGAGAAATGGTCTTTGGCGATGCGGAACAACAATACAATGAGAAAAATGGTGCCGAGACAAACGTGCAATCCATGAAAGCCCGTCAGCATAAAGAAGGTGTTTCCGTAAATACCGGATTGCAGCGTTAGTCCAATGTCTTGATAAGCGTGCGCATACTCAACGGCTTGGTAATAAAGGAAGAAGCCCGCCAAGACGATAGTGATTTCCAACCAAACAATCAGTGCGGTTCGTTTGTCTTGTTCTAAGCTGATGTGCGCCATATGTAAGGTAATCGAAGACAATAACAGCAATATAGTGTTGGTTAATGGAATCCCTTTCCATGGCATAGCTTGCGTTGTTTCCCCACCTGGTGTCGTGGTGAGTGGCCATATCGCCTCAAAACTTGGCCACAACACTTCATGGGTCATGAAGTTGTTGTCGGCACCGCCTAACCAAGGTACCGAAATCATTCTTGCGTAAAACAGAGCACCAAAGAACGCGCCAAAGAACATCACTTCTGAAAAGATGAACCAACTCATTCCTTGTCTAAATGAACGCGTGATTTGCGCACTGTATTTTCCGGTAAGGGACTCCGTGATAACGTTACTGAACCACCCTGCTAGCATGTAAAGCAGAAACAGCATACCAACCGCGAGAATAATGCCGCCAAGTGTGCCAACCGCTCCATCACTTTGGGTACCTTGAACCGTCATCCCAGCACCGACCGCAACAAGGAATAACGCAAATGCCCCAACAATAGGCCAGCTGCTCTGTGCAGGAACATAATAGGTCTCAGGCTTGTTACTCATAAGTTCTCTCCTTACAGACGCTCACCCGCCTGTTGCTCACTCCTTGAGAGGCTAACTACCGACGACTCGCCCGATTGAGGAGGAAATTTGTAGAGTGTGTAAGACAAGGTCAATGTATGAATTGAATCCGGCACATCCGGTTCAATGTAGAAAATCAAAGGCATACTCGCTTGTTGCTTACCTTCCAATGGTTGTTGATTGAAGCAAAAACACTCGATTTTATTGAAGTAAGCCGCACCAGTACCCGGCGATACGGATGGTACAGCTTGCCCTACCAAGTCTTCACCACTTTGATTAAATGCAAGATATTCAGTTTGAATCACTTCGCCCGGGTGAACATCCATGGATACAACCTTGGGTTTGAATTCCCAAGGCATATCTGGGCTTACGTGAGCCATAAACTCCACACGAATGGTTCTGGTGATATCCGCTTGCATGCCCGTTGGTTGAATCGCTGCCACATCACTGGTTTTACCGTTAATGCCAAGCGCATCGCACATGATGTCGTAGAGTGGCACAAGAGCAAAACCGAAGCCGAACATCAGCGCAGTCGCTAACAGCAACTTGATAGTGAGTTTCTTATTGGATGAATTACTTTGCATCTCACTCACCTCACGCTTTCTTAATCAACTTTTGGCGGTGTTGTGAACGTATGATGAGGAGCAGGACTTGGCACCGTCCACTCCAAACCTTCTGCACGTTCCCACGGCTTGGCTGTTGCTTTTTCACCACCACGAATACATTTGATCACCAGCCACAGAAAGATAAGTTGAGACAAGCCAAAGGCGAAACCACCTATCGATACGATTTGGTTAATGTCCGCAAACTGGATGGCGTAATCAGGAATACGTCTTGGCATCCCCGCTAAACCCAAGAAGTGCATTGGGAAGAACAAGACGTTGACCGAGATGATGGAACACCAGAAATGCCACAGACTGAGCTTTTGGTCGTACATATTGCCCGTCCACTTCGGTAGCCAGTAATACGCCGCTGCCATAATCGAGAACACCGCACCGGATACCAAGACATAATGGAAGTGAGCGACAACAAAGTACGTGTCGTGGTATTGGAAGTCTGCTGGCACAATGGCCAACATCAAGCCGGAGAAACCACCTATCGTGAATAAGACAATAAAGGCGATAGCAAATAACATCGGCGTCTCAAACGTCATGGCTCCGCGCCACATGGTCGCCACCCAGTTAAACACTTTCACCCCAGTTGGCACCGCAATCAACATGGTGCAGTACATAAAGAAGAGTTCCGCGAATACTGGCATCCCCGTGGTAAACATATGGTGTGCCCAGACTAGGAATGAAAGCAACGCAATACTACAAGTCGCGTAAACCATCGAATGGTAACCAAACAGTTTTTTACCACTGAAAGCCGGAATGATTGCCGAAATAATCCCAAACGAAGGCAAGATCATGATGTATACCTCTGGGTGACCAAAGAACCAGAAGATGTGTTGGAACATCACCGGGTCACCGCCACCAGCGGCATCAAAGAAGCTGGTACCGAAGTATTTATCGGTCAGTACCATGGTCACCGCACCGGCTAGTACGGGCATCACAGCTATCAACAAGAACGCCGTGATTAGCCAAGTCCAGACAAACATAGGTAGCTTGAACCAAGTCATGCCCGGTGCACGCATATTTACAATCGTCACGATGACGTTGATGGCCCCCATGATGGAACTGATACCCATGATATGGACTGAGAATACAAACAACGCCGTGCTGTCAGGACCATAAGTTGTAGAAAGCGGCGCGTAGAAGGTCCAGCCGAAATCAGGGCCACCACCCGGTAAGAACAAAGAGCCGATCAAAATGAGGAACGCAAAAGGTAAGATCCAAAAACTCAAGTTGTTCATTCGTGGCAAAGCCATGTCCGGTGCGCCAATCATCATTGGAATCATCCAGTTGGCTAAGCCAGTAAACGCAGGCATCACGGCACCAAATACCATTACAAGCCCATGCACGGTAGTCATCTGGTTAAAGAACTGAGGATCAACCAATTGCAAACCCGGTTGGAATAGCTCAGCGCGAATGATCATCGCCATTGCTCCGCCTGTAAGGAACATGGCAAAGCTAAACCACAAGTAAAGCGTACCGATGTCTTTATGGCTGGTGGAGTAGAGCCAACGCGTTAGTCCTTTCGGCGCGTGATGATGGTCGTGATCGTCTTCAATCGCAATGGTGGTATTTGCGGTCGTTTGCGCTTCTGCAGGAGCAGACTTCACCGCTTTTTCAATTGGCTTACTCATATTTCCTCCTTGGCACTGTCTTGTACCTTAAAGGCGTTAACATCGGATGCTTGAACGGTATCGCCAGTGTCATTTCCCCAAGCATTTCGTTGATAGGTAATAACAGCAGCAATTTCCTGGTCGCTAAGTTGGTTAGCAAAAGCTTGCATCGCTGTCCCTGCACGACCGTTTACTAGTACATCGATGTGAGCCATAACCGGGCCTTTAGCTATTTCGCTGCCTTTAATCGCCGGGAATGCGCCCGGAATGCCTTCACCATTTGCTTGATGACACACGGCACAACGCGCGGTGTAAATCGACTCGCCTTGCCCCATCAAATCTTCCATCGACAGATCTTGCGTCAACGCTTCTTGTGCGGCCGCTTTTTGTAAAGCAAGCTCTTGCTTCTTGTCTGACATCCACTGGTCAAAGTCGTCTTCTGCCATTGCATGAACAACTACTGGCATAAAACCATGTGCTCGACCACAAAGCTCGGCACACTGACCGCGATAGACGCCCGGCTCATCAATCTTGGTCCACGCTTCATTGATAAACCCCGGGATGGTGTCTTTCTTAACCGCGAAGTCAGGCACCCACCATGAATGAATAACGTCATCTGAGGTCATTAAGAAGCGAACTTTACGATTGATAGGCAGAACGAGCGGATTATCCACTTCAAGTAAGTAGTGCGCCCCTTTTGCTTCAATGCCATCAATTTCTTTTTGACTGGTTGCGAGCAAACTAAAAAATTCGACATCCTCGCCGAAGTAGCTGTAATGCCACTTCCATTGAGAGCCTGTGATCTTAATAGTGAGGTCAGATTGGCTAGTATCTTCCATTGCCACCAGTGTTTTGGTTGCTGGAATCGCCATCGCGATAAGAATAATAACGGGGATGACAGTCCAGATAATCTCCACTTTGGTGCTTTCGTGGAAATTAGCCGCAACTGCCCCTTTTGACTTGCGGTGTCGGAAGATGGAATAGAACATCACACCGAATACAACAAAGGCAATGGCGCAGCATATGTAGAAGATCAGCATATGTAATTCATACACTTGCTCACTGATCCCCGTAACACCCCGCGTCATGTTGTAATCATTTTGCTCTGACCAACCTGACGAAGAAAATGTGATAAAAATCACATTCGTTAATAAGGCTAGAGTAGTTGCTAATCTTTTCAAAAGATCTCTCCTCTGCTCAGCCGCTGCGCTTACGCGAGCTTCCTTGCTTCCCGATGCAAATATCGAACAAATTTACGAAAAATCACAAAAACTACGATTTCAGCACTCTTTGTTATATTTATGTTAAAAGGCTAGTTATAGTTCAATAGTTCTTCAAGAAATTAACTATGAATAAATTCTGTACAGGTTGAAAAAATAAATTCGGTTTATCGATTGCCCTCTTTGAAATGTAATTGATAACCATTTACATTAGTAAATAGAAAACATTGAGACACTTTCTAGATAAAAGTGTCTAAACAAGTAGGCTCCCCCTGCTAAGGAAAGACGAATATGACAGCACAAATTACCCAATGGCTAGCACGAGACCCTGACCCTAAAACTCGCGAAGAGCTTCAGCAGCTCGTCGATGCGAATAACGAACTGGAACTGACAGATCGATTCGGATCACGCCTAGCTTTTGGTACTGCAGGCCTACGTGGCAAAGTGGGCGCGGGCCCAAATCGCATGAACCGCTTAGTGATTCAAGAAACCGCGACAGGTCTCGGCCACTACCTGATTGAACAAGTGAAAGATGCATCGTCTCGCGGTGTTGTTATCGGCTATGATGGGCGTCCGGATTCTAAACAGTTCGCACACGATACAGCTTCCGTACTGACTGCTTTGGGCATCAAGGTCTACCTGACCTATAAAGTAGCGGCGACGCCGATTGTTGCTTTTGGTGTCCGTGAACTGAATGCAGCAGCTGCTGTCGTCGTTACCGCAAGCCATAACCCGCCTGAGTACAATGGCTTTAAAGTCTACTGGGAAAATGGCGCACAGATTATTCCACCGCACGATTCTGGTATTGCTGCAAAAATTGATGATGCAACAACTAAACCGCTTCCTCTGATGTCTCTAGATGATGCAAAGCAAAAAGGATTGTTGGTTTGGCTTGAAGACAAGTACTACCAAACGTACCGCAAATCAATGAATGACAACGCACTGCTTACGCCAGATAACAACACAGATATCTCGATCGTTTACACGGCAATGCATGGTGTCGGAGCGGAAATGGCAGAAACGTTACTTGCAGATGCTGGCTTTGAGAAAGTGGCAAGTGTTTCGGAACAGCGTGAACCAGACGGCACATTCCCTACCGTAAACTTCCCGAACCCGGAAGAAGCAGGCGCGATGGACATGGTGATGGCGCTAGGTAAATCTGTCGATGCCGATATTGCCTGTGCAAACGACCCTGACGCAGACCGCTTTGCGGTGGCAGTAAAACGCCCAGATGGCGAATACCAAATGCTGACGGGTGACCAAGTGGGTTCATTGTTTGGTGATTACTTACTGCAAGGTCAACCAAACGCGCTCGTTGGTAATACAATTGTGTCTTCTCGCCTATTGAGCAGCATTGCCAAAGCACACGGTGCAGAATACTACCAAACGCTAACGGGCTTTAAATGGCTAACCAACGTAGCAATGACGCAAGAGACAGAAGCTAATCCATTCCTATTCGCTTACGAAGAAGCGCTTGGCTACACCGTAGGGAACAAAGTATGGGATAAAGATGGCTTGTCAGCACTGGTCGCTTTCTCTCAATTGACAGGTAAGCTAAAAGCACAAGGCAAAACGCTTTGGGATAAGTTAGAAGAGTTATACCGCCAACACGGTTTCTACTTTAACGCACAGCGCAGCATTGCTCTTGATCCTAAATCACCACCAATCGGTGACAAGCTTCGCGCAAATCCACCGAAAGAGATCGCCGGTAAGCGTATTGAAGTTATTGAGGATCTAAAGTCATCACTACGCTTCGTAACCGACGGTCCAACAGAAGCCATCAACTTACCAGCGAGTGACGTACTTATCTACCACCTAGAAGATAAATCACGTGTGATTGTTCGCCCTTCAGGTACGGAGCCTAAGTTGAAGTGTTACTACGAAGTTATCAGCGACTTCCCTGCAGAGATGGATTACGCACAAGCTAACCAAGCAGCGGAAGCGAAGATGAATGCCCTGATCGAAGCACATCAACAAAGTTTGTAATCCAAGCTTGAAGCATCGACTCTGTGACAACAGTAAATAGCAAAAGAGGCGCATCGAGCGCCTCTTTTTTGTTCTATTCAAAACGAATCAAACAATCTGCTTTTGCAAGAAGTGTTTATCGATACCCGCGGCAGGGTAACCCGAATACTGACCGACTTTTTCAAAGCCCAGTTTCAAGTAAAAGTCGAGCGCTTGGAAGCTATAAGTATCGAGATACAAATGCGTCACCCCGTGTGGCTTCACTTGCTCTTCTAGTAAAGCAATCAGCTTGCTTCCTACCCCCGACGTGCGCACCTCTGCATCAACCCAAAGGTATTCAACGAACACAGTGCTATTGAACATTTCACCCGTGAGCCCGCCAACAATCTTGCCCTCGTCATTACGAGCAAAACAACCAACAGCGTCTACATCCCCATCCGGAAGGTGCATGTTGTTATAAGCACGGATGCCATCACGGATAAAGTCGAGATCGTTTTGTTCTGGATTGAGTTTAAATTCAAGTTTCATACAGCCACTCCTTGGAAATCAGTGTGATACTAAAACAAAAAGCCAGCGAGTGCTGGCTTTTGTTTAAAAATCTGATTGTTCCTACACATTACATCGCGAAGCTACTGAGCATCCATACCGCAAGGATAACGAAAACCAAGCCCATTAACTTGCCTTGGTACATGCGGAATTTTTCATTTTCCAGTAACCCTTTGCCTAATGTACCCGCCAGCGCAACCAACAAGATGTTGAATAGCAATCCCAATACGTTTAAAAGCAAACCAAGCGCAAGCATCTGCTCACCCGAGGATGCGGTAATGTTGCTAGATACAAACTGTGGCAAAAACATCACGAAGAACACTAAGGCTTTAGGGTTCAGCAGGTTACTCATCAATGCACGCTGATAGTAAGTCGACGCCATTTTGTTCTTCTGATATAGCTCTGGTGCAGCTGAAGCGTCCGCTCGTAAGCAGTCCCATCCCATTTTTAGTAAGTACGCGCCACCAAGTAGATGAAGCACTTTTAACGCGATTGGACTCATCGCAATTAAGGTCGATACGCCCATTGCTGCCAGCAAGGTTAAGATTACGCCTGATGTTGCATTGCCTAAACTTGCGAACAAACCGACTTTCTTGCCATAACTCATGCTAGAGCTGGCTATTAGCAGCATGTCTGGCCCAGGCAATAGAAGAAGTGCAATAACAGCGGTGAGATAAACAGGAAGTACAGATAAATCGATCATGGTGGAACTAGCTATTCAAAAACAGGCGGCGGATCTTATACCAATGAATGGATAACAACCAGACCAAATACCTTTGCCACAAGATAAAATCAGAAAATACAAAAGGTTTTATGCTCAATTTAAAAACAATTAACCTTTTTTATGTTTATTTTTAATACCGATAGCAATTTTGTACAAAAATAAGCAGGATGTATCCGGTAGACTTCAAAGCAACAAGCCTGACACTTGAGCAAAACAAAAAGAGATGAAAGAAAAGAATAAGGAAATCGCGACTTTTAAAATTGCTCAAGAGCTGGGTGGCTTGGAGCTGCTCGATGCAAAATACGAAAAGCAAAACTTCTCTCGCCATAGTCATGAAGGCTACACCATTGGCGTAATCGAAAAAGGCGCACAACAGTTCTTTCGCACTGGCGGCAACCATATTGCGCCGCAAGACAGCATCATTCTGGTGAATGCAGACGAAGTACATAACGGGCATTCAGCGTCAGAGGGTGGCTGGGAATACAAGGCCATGTACCCCGTGCCAGAGCAATTTCAAACACTCGGTGAAGAACTCGGCGCACCTAATGTAGCTCAACCATACTTCCCCCAACCCGTTGTTTACGATCCAGAACTCGCAAACCAACTGCGGTTGGTATTCGATACTCTAGAGAAGTCCGATAACCGCTTACTAAGAGAGACACTTGTCTACGGTACGCTAGTCAAACTTGCCAGCAAGCACAGTACACATCGAGCTCCGCTTCAAGACGCAACAAAAGCACAAAGGCAAGTACAGTTGGTCAAAGAGTTTCTTGAAGACTTTCCTCAAACCGATGTCTCTTTAGAAGAACTTGCCAAATTGGCGGGCTTGAGCCCTTTTCACCTGTTGCGTGAGTTTCAAAAGCAGTTTGGCTTTCCGCCGCACGCGTTTCAAATTCAACAAAGACTAAGAATGGCGAAAAAGCTACTCAAGCTAGGGCAAAAGATTTCCGATGTTGCTCAAGAATGCGGCTTTCACGACCAAAGCCATTTGCATCGTCACTTTAAAAAAGCCATGGGAGTAACACCCGGGCAGTACATCAAGCATTGTTAGCAATTTTGTACAAGGCAACATGCTGAGGTCAGCCTACCTTAACAGCATGTTTTTTCTATTCAAGTTGAAGTTATGGATACTACTTTGCCAACGCATCAAGACTCAAAAACCTCGCTCTTTTTACAAGGCACCATCGCAATGATGCCACTGAGCATCGCTGTATTGCCTTGGGGGTTACTCGCGGGCTCATTTGCCATTGATACCGGCTTACACCCTTTGGAAGGTCAGGCACTTTCCGCCATTCTGTTTGCAGGCTCCGCACAGCTTGTGGCCATGGGGATGATTAAAGCAGGCGCGGGCTTGACTACCATGTTGCTGACGACCTTTTTCATTACGTCTCGACATTTTCTTTATAGTGTTTCGATGCGCAGTAAAATTTCGCCTTTGCCATTAAAGTGGCGTCTTTCACTTGGCTTCTTACTCACTGACGAGCTGTTTGCCATCGTCGGGCATCAATCCGATAAACAGTTTGATCGATGGTACGCCCTTGGCGCTGGATTAAGCTTCTACTTATTTTGGAACTTCGCAACGCTAGCAGGCATAGTCGCTGGCAGTTTGATACCTGAATTGAATGAGCTCGGGTTGGAATTTGCCGTTGCTGCAACCTTTATCGCGATTGTAGTGCCAACGATCAAAAGTATGCCCGTGTTGTTTAGTGTGCTGGTGGCGTTAGTCAGCTCAGTGGCGCTGAATTATTTCCAAGTGGAAGGAAGCTTGATGTTCGCGAGTGTTCTCGCCATGTTGACGGGCTATTTTGTGGAACCATTGACGACGAAAGCACCAAACCTTGGGGATACCTCGGAGAAACGCCAATGATCTTTTTATCTATCTTAGCCATGACAGCCTTGGTATTCACTAGCCGTTATCTATTTCTAGAACCAAAATTGCCGCTTAAGTTAGGGGTTAGAACTCAGAAAGTCTTGAGCTATGCAAGCCCTGCAGTACTCACTGCTATTTGGGCTCCAATTGTTTTTCTACCAGAAGGTGAACTGAGCGTCAGTTGGCAAAACCCATTTCTATTGGCTGCGCTATTAGCCGCTGTGATTGCATACCTCACTAAGAATGTATTGCTCACCACCATTGTGAGTATGGTGGCGTTTTTACTACTTCGAATTTGGTTGTAGGGGGGTTACTAACCCGCTAACCATTCAATCTCTAACAAGGTGATGTCTCCACACTTCAAACGCCCAAGGAAGACATCGCCTTGATGTACTTCTCCCACGCCTTTTGGTGTGCCTGTCATCACAACATCGCCATCTTCTAGCGTTGTGTAGCTCTTCAGTTCGTCGAGGATTTTCATTGGTGGGTAAAGCATCTGTTTAACGTGCCCTTTTTGAACATGAACACAGTTAATCAAAAGCTCTAAGTTGAGGTCATCTATATTGACACCTTGGAGGGAACGGAAACGACTGAACACTGCAGCTCCATCAAACGCTTTGGCGCGCTCCCAAGGTAATCCTTTTTCTTTGAGGGTAGATTGTAAACCGCGTTTGGTCAGATCCAGACCGAGTCCAACCGCACTGTATTGACCATCTTTGATCAGAAAGCAGATTTCTGCTTCGTAATGCAAAGGCTCTTGATGGAATGCGATGAGTTTGGTTGAAACAGAAGTCGCAGGTTTATTGAATACCACCATTTGCTCAGGCATGGCATTATCCAGCTCTTTTATGTGCTCAACGTAATTACGCCCAACACAAAGAACTTTACCGACTTTGACTTTCTTCTCTTCAACCTGAATGACGCTCATTGCTCTTCCCTGCAAAACAAAAAACGCATAATAATCCAACACGTTACGTTGTTGACACTAGTTATCTTTTCGAGATGTTAAAAACAAGACATTCAGCCCGTTTTGAGAGAGTATAAACTTAATCGGGTTACCCCAATTCTTACAATGGCGAGTATGAAAAAAGCCAGCACGAGGCTGGCTTTTATAGTAACTAGGACAGGTTACTATTATAGGTAGTAACGAGCACCGATTGCCCATTTGTCGTCTGTTTTGCGGTTATTTTCGTTATTAAGATCGAATTGGTAACCAGCAAAACCTACAAACTTAGAAGTGAAGTTGTACTCTGCTTGTACCGCCATCTCTTCACGAGTTGTTTCTGTCTTGTCACCCTTAGTCGCTTCGCCTTCAACCATCTCGTAGTTCAAGCTTAGGTTTAGGCTGCTTGGCAATGCGTAGGCAATTAGAGCTTCGTACGCTTTGCTCTCTTCAAGGCCTGAGTTCATGTTTTCGTTAGAAGCGTATACACCTGCTACGTATAAGCCTTGACCGTAAGAACCGTAAGCCGCAGAGATTAGGTGAGATTCAGCTGTTTCTTTTTTGCCTGCACCAGAGCTTGTGAAATCACCAGTGTTGTATGTGTAGCCAAGCTGCGCGCCGAAAACAGTGTATGAAAGCGCTAGTTGGTAGCGATCATCGTAATCAGCACCTGAGTATGTTTTCTCATATACTGGCTCACCATTAGCTTCACCTACAATTTCCCAAGCTGACGATGCATCACTGTTGCTGCCTTGCCAACCTAAACCGAAGTTAATAGCACCGGCTTCACCCAGCTCAATCGCATTACGGTAAGAAAGCATTTTTTCTGCACGACCAGTACCTAGGTTACCGTGGTTGTCGTAAATAAAGTCGTTCGCAAACGCGATTGGCATATCAGCAACGCCAGCGATATCGTAGTAAGGTGCCCACTGAGTACCAGCTACTGCACGGCCATATGCTTCATGGGTAAGACCTAGGTAGCCAAGACGAGTAGTAAAAGAGTTTTCGCCACCTTCTAGATAGTTTAGAGCCCATTCACCACGAGCATCGGCAGTGAAGCCATTACCAATATCATGAGTTGCATTGAAGTTGATACGAGGTGAGTTTTGACCCACATCAGTGTCACCTTGCTCTGAACCATTCACATTAACAGAAACGTGACCACCGATAGAGAAAGTAGTGCCGTCGTTGTTGTAAAGCTCCACTGCTACTGCTTGAGTACCGAACGTTGCTGCTGCGATCGCTGCTGCTAATAATTTCTTGTTCATTATAAAATCCATGTATTTATGTATTAGTTTATAAGTCATTTTTATACAAAAGCGGGCTGGCTCATCTCTTCCACCAATGTTGCGTCACTTTTGCTTAACAACTGCTAATCAATGTATTTCAGAAGTTCCCAAGAGCAGAGTGAAAAGATGTAAGAAAAAAGAAAACGGGCAAACGTTTACCTGTTTTTCATATGTAAACTTGGCTACGAGCATCAAACTCAAGAAACATTTCGTTACATTTAATGAGCAATAAATAGATAAGTGATTGTTTATTGGTAAAACAATGAACAGAACTTGAAACTTAATGTTACATTTTGAGGTAAGAAATATGATTAGGAACTTTTATAAAAATACCCTGTCAATTAGAAAGAACAGAAACATCAAAAAAGCTAAAACCCCTTATCCCTTTACCTTCATGAATAGAATGTGGTTCATGCATTTGAAATAAAAATGCAACCAAATCATAACTTAACGGAAATCTATCTTTCATTTTCACGATTTACCTTAGCGTCATCAATTCATCGGGCAAGTAAGCCCATCGATTACAACTAGGGTAATAAGAAAATGAAAAAGGCAGCACTCTCTACTGCAGTTTTAACAGCATTGGTATCGGCACCATCATTCGCAGCAACTGTTTACGATAACGAAGGAACAACTTTAAAAGTTGGCGGCCGTGCAGAAGCGCGTTTTAATGTTTCTGACAAACATGAAAAAGACGGTAACAGCTCTTTCAAAGACAAATCACGAGCTCGTGTTAACTTAAAGGGCAAGTCTCAAATCTCTGACGACTTATATGGCTTTGGTAAATACGAAGCGGAGTTTGATGATAGCTCAGACATCACAAACCGTTACTTCTTCGCAGGCTTGGGCACCTCTATCGGTGAGTTTTCTTACGGTAAGCAAGACTCTGCTCAGGTAATGCTTACAGATATTACGGATACAATGGCAACATTTGGTGCTGAAGCGGCGGATATCGTTGCTGGCAACAAAGACAAACGTGAAAACAACTTCCTTTACTCTGGTGAGTTTGACGCACTGACTATTAAGGCAAACTTCATCGCTTCTGATGCCAAAGACAAAGATAGCTTTGGTCTTGCTGGCCTATACAACTTTGGCGCGTTTGATATCGGTGCAGGTTACGTATCTCAAAGTAATGGTGACAATGATGACGACCAATTTAACCTCGTCGGCCAATACTCAATGGATGCGTTCACTCTAGGTGCCCTCTTTACTATCGGCACAATTGCGGACGATGATTACACAGGTTACGAGTTGTCAGCTATCTACAAACCAATGAAAAACCTATCGCTAGTTGGTGTTTATAACTTCCAAGAAGTGGATCCAAAAGCAGGCTCTAAAGAAGACACCGTAGATGAATTTGCTATCGAAGCCGTTTATAAGTTCAATGGTCACCTACGTACATATGCAGGATACAAGTTCCAGCAAATCGACTCGGGTGATGACGAGTTACAAGCAGGTATTCGCTACGACTTCTAAACGAGTTGGCCAGTTCAATAATAATCAGACGGCTAGCATTTGATGCTAGCCTCTTTTATTTCCTCTGACACTTTAACACTGCTCCATTTTAATGCACCGAATCCCGAAGTTAGTGCATTTTCTCTAGTTCCTCCAGAGCAAGACCGCTCTAGCCCTTTAAAATCAATAAATTCAAAGTTGGCACGCTAGCTGCAACAGTAAAATCGAGCAAATGCATGGCAGCGTTTGTGCTTCTCGTTCTTTGTACCTACTTAGGTAGGCACGTCCTTTGAATTGGTAATGTCGCCTCCCTCCGGGAGGCATTTTTTTATTGGCTCCCCCATCAATAGAACGTATGATCCTTCCCATTGTTTAAAACCGGAAATATCCAATTGAATCATCATCCTGTCCAAGGAGCATCTTGGATGCTTACCGCAGGCTTGGCTTTTGCCATCGTTAATAGCTTTGCTCAAATCGCAAGTATTCACTTTGGTGTGTCATCCACAACATTTGCACTCTTCCAATACGCTATCGCATTTTTTGCAATCTTGCCGTACCTGCGCACATTAGGCATTCGTCAATCTTTACGCACTAACCACTTTGGGTGGCACGCATTACGCATTTTCCTAGCAGTCATTGGCATCCAACTATGGCTATGGGCTCTCGCTTACCCCGTCCCAATTTGGCAAGGTATCGCACTGCTGATGACCTCCCCTTTATTTGCGACGGTTGGCTCAGGTTTAATCCTTAAAGAGAAAGTTGGCGTCGCTCGGTGGATTGCGACACTTACAGGTTTTATCGGTGCCATGATTATTCTCGAACCATGGTCAGACTCATTTACATGGGCAACGCTACTGCCTGTCGGTGCTGCTTTTTTCTGGGCATCCTATTCTTTATTGGTAAAGAAGCTATCAGTGAATGATCCACCGTCAACCATGGTGGTATATCTGCTTTTACTGATTACACCATTTAATATTTTATTAGCGATTCCTACTTTTGCGATGCCAGAAGGTTGGAGTATCTGGGGCATTTTAGTTGCCGCAGGCGTGCTCACTGCTTTAGCGCAATGGGCTGTAGTCAAAGCTTACGCGGTCGCTGACGCATCATTTGTACAACCATTTGACCATGCAAAATTGCCTCTAAACGTCTTCGCAGGTTGGCTAGTATTTAACTGGGTGCCACCTGGTCGGTTATGGCTTGGCGCTGCCATTATTGTCGGCTCAATTGCTTTCATTACCCATTGGGAAGCAAAAAAAAAGAAAGTAAGTTGAAAGAAATATTCAAGTTTTAGGTTCTATATTTTCAGGAAAGAAATGAGGAGCAATGTATGACACAGCCAATCAAAATGACACTATATCGTTGGGGCGGAAGCTGGGGACCATTCAAAGTAAATATCCCATGTGGAGAATGCACATTAACCAAAGATATTCTTGCTGACACATTTGAAAATGAACTCGCAGATGTACCAGTTGAGCTAGAAGTGAAAGATTGGTTGTCTCACTGGTGGGAGCCATTAAAACTTGGAGCATGGCACGCCCCGATACTCGTCGTTGAAGGTAAAGTCGTCAGCCAAGGGGAAGCGCTAAACCGAGGCGTGCTTGTTCAATCTGTTATTGCTGAATGGACTAAACGAGACCAGCTGAAAGGGAACATCGTTTACGGGAAAGCGACTTGCCCTTACTGTGTAAAAGCCAAAAAGCTGCTTGATGAAGCCGGTGTTGAGTACAAATACCATGACGTTGTCAAAGACAGTGCAGCACTTTATCGAATGATCCCTGAAGTGAAAGCGATCATAGGAGAGAAAACACCGGTAACTGTACCGCAGATTTGGTTAGATGGTGAGTACATCGGGGGTGCCGATAACTTGGAAAAGTGGTTAGCAGAGAAAGGGTTAGATAGTGTTCCAGATAACGTGGTTGAGATCCCTAGTCAAAGCGCATAAATATCACTCATCGAAAAAATAATACATACATAAAAGCAAAAAGCCCTGATATCACATCAGGGCTTTTCTTATTAATTCGCTAGTTTTTTCATTAGGCGAGTAAACATCGAAGGTTTTTTCTTCTTTGCTTTACCGTAAAGCGCTTTATGCATTGCGTCTTTAGCTATCATTTGGCCAATGTAAGCGCCACCTAGTTCGTTACCCATGACCTTCTCCTAAGATATAATTGACTGGTTTATGTTGTAATTTTACACCAAGAAACCACAATTACAAGACTCAGATCACACTTTTCTGTAATTAAATTACAAGAACTTCTAACCTTAGCGATAAATTTTGATTATCAACGTTTAGGCTGTTGGTAAGTTTTACCCGCAGCTTTATATGTATCTTTCTGTTTGATTTCAAAGAAAGTTTCAAAGAACCAAGCAGCAAACTTTATCAAGTGATCGCCTTCATTCATAACATGCTCGACAAACTCTTTTTCTTCACCAGACTCATCAGCTTGGATCGTGATATGGTAAATACGTTTTTCACCATCGACTTCAGCAAGACCAAATTGACCTGTAAGTGATTCTGCAGCTTGTGCGATCTCTTCTTCATCAGATGCTTTTAGCAGTTCAAGGGCTTGAGGTAGATTCTCTTTTTCACCGATTTCTTTTAGTAGTGCTTCAAATTCGTTCTGTTGCATGGTTTCACCTAACGATTAACTGGTATCTTGCTCACGCGACCCCTTTATGAGTCAACGCAAAGCTAGCGTAACTTACGGCGCATTTTAGAAAGGAGATTGTAAGCTTGCAAGCAGATTCAACGTGAGCTCTCTGGTTCGACAAAGCGATGATAAGGCTTCCGAATCTGACTCAGTAGCAAAACTAGACAACATAGCAGTGCAATCAACATGTAAAAGAAACCTAATTGCTGTTGACTGGTTACCCAATGTTCTACCAAATAACCTCCCAACAAACCTGCGAGACACATTTGTATCGACCCCGACAATGCAGAAACCGCTCCTGCTTGTTTCTTGTGCGGCGACAACAATAAACTTATCGAGACAGGGAATGACATGCCTTGTGCAAAGCTCAAACAAGTAAACGCAATCAATAGTGAAGTCACTGTAAACGGCAGTAGGAGAAGCATTGCCCCAGAAAAAGCTACTATCACAAAGCTCATTAACAATATTTGCTGCTCTTTATACCGAGCATTAATAAAGTTGAGAACCAAGCTTCCCATTAATAACCCAGCCGAAGGCACAATCATCAAAGTGCCATAGTCTGCCGCTGTAAGCCCAAGCTCTTGCTGCATTAAAAAAGGATACAAAGACAAGGTCACCAAAGCAGATAGATAGCTCAGCCAGTTGTAACTGGCACTACCAATTACTTGTTTATTGGTCAGTAAGTCAATGTAACTTAGTATCACTCGCTTTGGCTCAAAGCGTCGCTTTGGATACGGTAGTGTTTCTGGCAGCACCGCAAAACCAAGGGCAAAAATCGTCGCAAGATAAAGGAGAACGAACACAAAAACCGCATGCCAACTGATGTGATAGGCAATCCATCCACCAAATAACGGCGCAACAATCGGCATTACAGAAGCGGTCACAGAGATATAAGAAAGTGCTTTGCTCAACTGTGCCCCATCATAACTGTCTCGTAATACCGAGCGTCCAAGCACAGAAGCGCTTCCTGCCCCCAAACCTTGCAATAATCGCCCTACTTCTAGCGCTGAGATATGGTCTGCAAATGCAATACAGATTACCGTCCCAACCAAATAGACACTTTGACCGATAATAAACACTGGTCTACGCCCTATTGAGTCCGATAATGGACCATAGAACAATTGAGAGACACCAAACCCAACGAGGAATAGTGTGACGAGGTTTTGTATCTCGTGCTGCTGAAGGTTAAGGTCATGACCAATAAGTGGTAAAGAGGGAAGATAAATGCTGACGCCAACTTGACCGGTCGCGATGATCATCATAGCTAACAATAATGGTGTTTTACGCAATATACCCTCCTAACAACATGACAGTTTCACGACAGACAGTGTATATTTGATACTCAAAGATGATAATAAACTAAAATGGAAAGGCATTATTTCCTATTAGGATAGAATGGTATGGATTGGATTCAGAGCGTGCACAGTTACATTCGTGTGGTAGAAGAAGGAAGCTTCAATGCGGCGGCTAGAAAGCTCAACACGACCAGTTCGGCGATTAGTAAGCGTATTCAATGGCTAGAAGACAAGATTGGCGTGCAATTGCTAAAAAGAACAACACGGTCAATAAGCCAAACCGAAGCTGGTGCGCTTTTTTATGAGCGCGCTAAGGTACAGCTCGATTCTTGGCAGTCGGTGTTAGATGAAACACGCTCAGTAAACCAGTCCCCTGCAGGTCTACTTAAAATCGGAGCCACTCTTGCGGTAGGATCAAAGTTTCTAGTGCATTATCTGGATGATTTTCTCGATCAATACCCAGACATTAAACTTCAGTTGTTTACAACGTTACCAGGGCAACTTCCAGAACTGAGTTTGGATTTATTTATTAGCCGAGAACTGGAACAGCTCAACTCACTTAGTTTCAAAGCAACGCCCCTTTTCGAGCACAAAGCCCAGTTTTATGCGGCACCCAAGTACTTAGAGAAATATGGTTCCCCTCGCTCAATAGAAGAGCTAAGCACCCACAACGTACTTATTTGGGGTGAAAAACCATCTAGAGACGTTAAGACCATTCATGGCCATCGGTTTACTATATCTGGCAACTTCTCTACCACTAATCCTGAAGCCTTATTTCACGGCGCTAAGAGAGGAATGGGAATTATACTGACTAACAATGTCATGATCAGAGAAGAGTTGAAGCAAGGCAACCTTGTCCCTGTATTGCCCGAAATTACAGCAGACGAAGCGACTGTGTATGCATACTACCCCAAGCTAGACTACCAACACACTCGTACTAAGTTATTTCTAGACTACCTAAGGAAACGCTTAGAAGATGAAAAAAATGAGCTGCTTGCATTGTAATTCATCATAGTGCCGATGCTCATACCGATTGATACCCAGTGTGAAGGAAGTTCTTTTAGGTATTTTCTCAACATTGAGATAAGTTGAATTTGAAAAATATTTAGTTTTCACCGATATTTAACGTGATGCATATCGAAATAATTTGAGATTTAGCGTGTAACAAAAATATCAAAATCACGAACAAAGAGATAACGTCAGATGAAGTATTCACTAGATGAGTCACACATCAGCGTCTCGGACCTAGAAGAAACGTTAAGCCTTGATGGACTCGACTTACTAAATAAAACGACATTAGACCTACATCAGAGGTTTGATAGCTATTGCACATGTGTGGTGGAGGTGGCGCATTTGTACCACCATGCCGTCACCCTATCGTTCGCTGAGAACAATCAAATTATTGACAACAGCACCTACGGACTTGAAAAAACGCCTTGCGAACAGGTATGTGCGGATATTGGCAAACAAGTATTCTATCAGGATGAAGTCTACAAACTCTTTCCAGAAGACGCTCTGTTACAAGACGTAGGAATACAAGCTTACATTGGGTTACCGCTAAAGAACCACAATGGTGATGTTCTCGGCATTATTCATTCCACATATCAACGGCCAATACTCGATGAAGAAGCCAGAGAAATAATCCGGCATCATCAATTCTATGCGAGCTTAATCGTCCATAGTTTAAGAGAAAAGTGGATCAGCGAACGATCTGATAAATTGCTCAATCAGCTCAGTTATGAAGTTTCCCACGATAACTTGACTGGCCTTCTCAACCGTAGTTGTTTGGCCGACTCACTAGAAATGCTAACGCAGCAATCGACAAAGCCCTTTCACCTTGCCTACCTTGATATTGACAATTTCAAATCCATCAACGATATCAACGGCAACTACATTGGCGATCAAATCATTAAGTTTACCGCCAATGTCATTCAGCAAACTTTGGGGGAACAAAATAGCGCGTTCAGAGTCGCCGGTGATGAATTTGCTTTTATCACTTTTGAAAAAGACCCCGTGACGATCTGCCAAGAAATACTCGATAAAATTGAGTCCGGATATCAAGACAACGCTAATCGAATCAACTTTACCGTCAGTATCGGATTGGCGAAAGCAAGTACAAGTCTGACAAACAGCGATGAGTTAATCTTGAATGCCAGCCTTGCCTTAAAAGACTGTAAGAAGCATCGAGACATTTCAATTCAACATTATGACACGCATCTGAGCGCGATATACCATAAACAAACTCAGCTTATTGAAGCGCTTAGAGATATTTTACGCCATCCAACTTCTGAAAATGAAGAGCTATATGTCGTCGTGCAGCCTATTGTCGATATCACTCAAGACCGATGGGATTACTTTGAAGTTCTTGCACGTTGGAACAGTAGAAATTTCGGCCCAATATCGCCGATGGAGTTTATTGGAGCAGCAGAGCAATCTGGTCTCATCGTAGAACTCGGTGAACGGATCATTGAACTGGCTTGTCAAGCAAAACAGCAATTGGAATCTCAACTTGGCTATCCGATCAAACTTAGCGTGAACTGTTCCGCCTATGAGCTACTCAACTCAAAGCGCTATATTAACCATCTGACTGATACAATCGAAAAATACGGGCATCAGCCTAGCGATTTCGTTATCGAGTTAACTGAGACAGTATTGCTTGCTCAGTCAGGGCAGGAAAGACTGGTTCTTGACTCACTTCGCTACCTCGGGTTCAAAGTCGCTCTAGATGATTTTGGTACTGGTTACTCAAGCTTAAACTATATCCATAGTTACCCAATTGATAGCATAAAAATAGACGCAACATTTATTCGAAATATGCTAACCAATCAAACGTCAGAGCAGGTGGTTAAGCTCATCACTCAACTAGCACAATTGCTTGGTGTCGATTTGGTCGCAGAAGGGGTCGAAGACGATATTGCACTCAATAAACTTATAGATATTGGCTGCCATCAAATACAAGGGTATCACTTCTCTAAACCAATGGAAGTATCAGAAATGGTCTGCATCATAAATGAAAGAGATATTAAAAGCGCATAAAAAAGGCCAAACACTGTTTGGCCTTTTTCAGATTAAAGAGATGCTAATTCTTGTTTATGCAGCAAACGATCCATTTCATCTCGTTTCGCAATAAACGCAGCCATATCTTTCTTAGGTACCGAGCTCGCCATTGGTATATTCGCTCGCATTGCATTCACCGGGCGCCCATATTCAATTAACTCGTAATGAAGGTGCGGTCCAGTTACGCGACCAGTTTTACCCGACAAACCAATTCGTTGACCACGAGATACTTTCTGCCCTTTCTTCACTAGAATTTTGCTCAAGTGTAAGTAGCGCGTCTTATATTTACTGCCGTGTTCAATCACAACATAGTTACCAGCATAAGGGTGTTTACGGGTCATAATCACTGTGCCATCCCCCGTAGCCTCGACAGGAGTACCAATAGGCACTGCCCAGTCTGTACCATTATGCGGCGCAACACGCCCAGTTACAGGGTGAAGACGTTTTGGGTTAAAGCTTGAGCTTATACGCCAACTACGACTTACTGGGTAACGTTGGAATGCGCGTTGAAGACTCTCGCCCTTAGCATTATAGAACTGACCATCGGTATGAAGGTATGCAGAAATCTCACGACCACGATTGTAAATCTTAATCGCTTCAATTTCATTCTTACCTGTAGCAATACCATCAATCGTTTGAGAACGGCGAACCACTTCAAAACGATCACCCGCACGCAGGTCCTTTCCAAAATTGACTTGCTCTTTAAGCAAATTGACGACTTGACCTATTTCAGCTGTCGTCAAACCTAATCGGTTGGCAGAAGATGAAAAACTGCCATTTATAACACCAACTAAAGGTTGTTGATGCCACACACCAGGAATAGAAACGTCTTTGAAGTCATAGCTACCATCATTGTTTCTTTGATACACCGCTTTATCAGCAATGGAGAACTGAAGTTCCATTTTTTCTAGGTCACCCGTTTCTTCATTTCGCCAAAAGCGGAGTGTATTACCAGGTTTTAGTGTATCTAGTGCTAAGAAGTTGAGGTCTGTTTCCATGACCTTCATTAAAGAGCTATAACCAAAGCCAAGCTGGCTAAAAATTGAACTTAGATTATCACCAGCTTGAATTTGATACTCAAAACTTGGAGGCGTGGTCACAGCCAGAGATGCCGTTTTAGCATCTAGAATTCTTTCTACAACCTGTGATTCAGGTAAATTGAGGGCAATCGTTTTGGTAAGAGAAGACTCGTTGATCGAGTGAGAAACACCAATCGCAACAAACACAGGTAAGGAGTACAGCAGTAACGCTTTACGGCTTGTGAAGCTAGGAAACCGCTTTGTTGACACATTTTCAGACACGGGAATTACTATCTCCTTATTAATAAGGCTCATAGCTTATGCATTCCCGAATCAGAAATCACTAGCAAATTACGAGATCTAGCGCAGAAAATGCCTATTTTTTACAGAAGCAAAAAAAAATCATCACTGTTGCATACTCAAGCTATTACCTACACGAAGAATTGTCGCTGAGATCAATTGATTTGGTTGCTCCGCGAGCGCTTGTTCTTTGCCATGTTCAAGATAAGAAAGCGAAACTTTCGTATCACTCACCCATTCCAGCGATGATATTTTGATGCGGTCTCCAAGAAAAACACTATTGAGCAACACTACTCGACTTGGCACTGCATCAAACTTGAACAATCCGAGATAATAAAATGCGCCTGAACCCTGTGTTGTTACAATCACTGGCGCAATAATCCAAGGTGTACCATTGATGTCTCGTTGAGCAATAAACTCGGTAGGCACCAGCACTTCACCCTTGGTAGCGCCCGCATCGTATTGACCTTTCAATAAGCCATGTTCTTTGTCCCATTCATCTAAAAACGTCACCGCACCTTGTTCAGGGACTTGAACCGTCCACGGATTTCGTGACTGAATCCCAAGTACTTCCGCTACGATTGAATTAGTTTGGGTCTGAGTTTGAGGAAACTTCGCCATGATGTCTTCATCGGAAAGGCTAAAACGGTAAATACCAGCAATCACCACAATGGCCAACAACAGCACAGGGATAAGAAGTATAAGTGGAATAGGTAGAATTCTCTTACGAGTCATGCGGGCTTCCTTGTGTTTGTTCTCATAATTCTGCGCTGAGTATATACCAATTCAATCGTTAAGACCGCAGTACGATTTTGACTCAAGTGTTTCAAAGTTAAACTAAACTATACTCAAGTGATTCGCTAGCAGCCTAGTTGCTCCCAGCACTACAACATCACTTCAATCACAATAACTGACATCCAATAGGTAATAACAATGACAACAATCACCCACACATGCGAGTGTGCCTGTGGTTTGGTTCAACTACGTTGTATGGCAGAACCCATTAGGACTTCAATTTGTCATTGCTTCGAGTGTCAGAAACGCACTGGAAGCGTCTTTGGCGTGCAAGCCAAGTTCAATAAAGAGCAAGTGATCTTAGACGGTGACGTGACGAGTTATACGCGATTATGTGATTCTGGCAACCAAGTACAATATGAGTTTTGTCCAGCTTGCGGCACCACAATGCGTTTATTATTGTCAGATTCGACTGACTTTGTCGTCGTTCCGGTAGGTTTGTTTAATAACAATGAGTTCCCACAGCCTACTATCTCTATTTATGAGCAAAGGAAGCATGGATGGGTGCATTTTGAATGTACTATGGAGCATATCGAATAGAAAAGTGTGTAAGGTCGCAGGCCATAATATTTGAATCCGCTCAACAATAGTTGAAATTTTATTGAGAATGATCAACCGAGTATCGTGTGAAAGGCTTTCGTTATAACTTGTAAGCGCTATAATCTGCTCCTAACATTTGGTGAGGCTTCATTGTGATTTCCAGACTTCCTCGTTGGGTGGAATATGGCGCGTTTCTGCTGGCTCTTCTGGCTGGTTGCGTCAATGCCGTAGGACTACTCGGCTTTCAACATCAAGCGATAACACATCTTTCCGGAACGGTAACTCAGCTAGGGAACAGCCTTTTAGTCGGTGTGGACAGTACCATCCACCTACTACTCATTGTATTCAGCTTTTTAATTGGCTCAGCATTTAGTGGCTTCTTTATTGAAAGTAGCGCGCTAAAACTAGGACGCCGCTACGGTGTAGCGCTTTGTATTGAAGGAAGCTTACTACTTCTAAGTTTGGGCTTCTTAGTGCAGGGCGACGTATACGGCCAATATCTCGCTTCGGCGGCTTGTGGCTTACAAAACGCAATGATTACAACGTTTAGCGGTGCCGTAGTGCGAACAACACACATGACGGGGATTATCACTGATCTTGGGATAATGATTGGCGAAAGTTTACGTGGACGCCAGTTTGATAGAAGAAAAGCAAAACTATTTATCTTTATCTTCTTAGGTTTTTTACTTGGTGGTACAGCGGGAGCTGCGCTTTTTAACGTCTATGAGCTTTATGCTTTGGTGTTTCCTGCATTATTGGCATTTGTTATTGCTATCGCTTACTGGGGCTACCTTTACTTGCTCAGCCGAAAACAGGCCGCATAGCACCTATCTCTGATCTAATTTCAATGAC
The DNA here is from genome assembly GCF_030248515.1 of Vibrio sp. D401a. NCBI lineage: Bacteria > Pseudomonadati > Pseudomonadota > Gammaproteobacteria > Vibrionales > Vibrionaceae > Vibrio > Vibrio sp. D401a. Next base: position 48,560 of record NZ_JAHGAI010000034.1, read on the forward strand.
GGTTTAAGTAATACACCTAGGCCGTCCTTCCCTACTTCTTGTGCTCGTTTCCAAACATGTTTATCAAAGTCTGATCTGACTCCTTACAATTAGTGCCACCAGGATGAGAAGCTCCTGAGGCGCCCTTGAGATCCGAATCACATTTACTATGCTTTTTATTGCTCTAGTCACATTGTGTTGTCTAGCCGAATGCAACGAGCAGTTTGCGTGCTACAATTTTCTAACACGAGCAACAATTTCATATACAAGATTCTAGTTTTGATTAAATTAGCCGAAAAAACGGCTGAATAACTAGATGTATTTAATGAATAGTATTGCAAAGGGTGCAGTTTGCGGGTAATCTCCGCACACTGTGATTAAATACGGATGTTTAGTGAATATTTATGTCATGGAATATGGCGAGTATTGACTAGTAGTAACACGAGACAAATATGCATAACAACACTAATGCTGCTGAAGCGCCTAAGGGCAATTTCTGGATGTTCTTCATCCCATCCCTTATTGGTCTTCTACTCTTCATGGCTCCTATCTCTTACGATGGTGGCCTGACAATTCCAGTTGCAGTAATGGCAAAAGTCATTCCTGCAGTTCTTGGCGATACATTAATTGCTATTGTAACCGCTATTATTGCTTTTATGGCTGTCGCTTCTGTTCTTTGCAAAATTTTCAAGCCTGCAGCAATCCTGCGTAACAGTTTCTTAAACGGTTTGTTTAACCCATCACCTCTCTGGTTGTTTGTTCGTCTCATTGGTGCTGCGGCAGTATTGATGACATTCTTCCAAGTTGGTCCCAAAGCAATCTGGGAAGAGAATACTGGTGGTCTTGTTTTAACTGGTCTTCTACCGACACTATTTGCAGTGTTCATTTTTGCGGGTCTTCTACTGCCACTGCTATTGAACTTCGGTCTACTTGAACTATTTGGAGCACTGCTCAGTAAAGTAATGCGTCCAGTGTTTAACCTACCTGGCCGTAGTGCGATTGACTGTATGGCTTCTTGGCTAGGTGACGGCAGCGTTGGTATCCTGCTAACCAGTAAGCAATACGAAAACAACTTCTACACTCAACGTGAAGCGGCGGTTGTTGGTACTACCTTCTCCGCAGTATCCATCACTTTCAGTTTGGTTGTTCTTGCTCAAGTTCAGCTAGAACACCTGTTCCTACCTTTCTACGGTGCAATCTGTTTGGCAGGTGTCATCGCCGCGATCATTATTCCTCGCTTACCACCATTAAGCCTGAAGAAAGATCGTTACATAGACGGAAGTGAACCAAAGAAAGACGCTGATGCAGTTCCAGCAGGTCACACAACATTCTCTTGGGGCATGGATCTTGCGCTAAAACGCGCTGGTCAAGTGACTTCTGTACAGTCGGTATTTAAAGAAGGCGTACATAACGCTATCGATATGGTGTTTGGTGTACTGCCTGTTGTAATGGGTCTTGGTACCGTGGCTTTAGTAATTGCCGAATACACATCCGTATTTGAAATCCTAGGTCAACCATTTATCCCGTATCTAGAGCTTCTACAAGTACCGGAAGCGGCGGCAGCATCTCAAACTATCGTTGTTGGCTTTGCAGACATGTTTATCCCTGCAATTCTTGCTGCCTCAATTGACAATGAAATGACGCGTTTTGTCGTTGCTGCAATGTCAGTAACCCAGCTTATCTACATGTCTGAAGTTGGTGCTCTACTACTAGGTAGCAAGATTCCGGTAAATATTGTCGAGCTATTTGTTATCTTCATCCTGCGAACACTAATTACACTGCCTGTAATTGCAGGTGTAGCGCATTTGATTTTCTAAAGTTCTTTTTCCTAAAGCCCTGCTTTTGCAGGGCTTTTTATTACGCCCAACCCTGAGATCAGCATAAAAAGTAAACACAATAAAATAGAGTTCTAGCTAATATCTCTCCCACTTAGTCTCATAAGTGAAACACACAAATCACATTTAATCGATTCAATTCCCCAATAAGATTGATTTTATAAACCTCACACCATCCCATTTCGATTGACAGCAAGCGACAAATATTTCGTTTTTTGACACTTTTATTATCAAACTTTATCAAGATGACCAAACTCACACATTTAGCTCAATGTTGCTGTGAAAGTTAAAAAACATGAAAAATCCATTCAGGAATCTGATAAAACTGTCGATAACAAAATAACAACAACACGTTTTTTGCTATCTGTTGTCGTAAATCATCCCCCCAATAAGAGATGAATCAGAGATAGTGTAAACAGGGAGACTTGAGGAAAATCTATGAAATTCAGTCATAAAGTAGTAACCGCGTCCTCGATTTTATTGTTAGTGACAGTTTCGCTTCTGTCTATTCAACAGGTAATGACGGTACGTTCAGAAATCGAAGATCATATCAATGAATCACTAGGGGAGATTCTAACGAGTGTTGGGAACACCGTTGAGTCTCAAATGGATGCAAAAAAAGCACTGGCACAATCTCTAACAGAAGTAATTGAGTTAGCTCCTAAAGACCGACAGTATGTAAAGGACATTCTTGAGCAACCCAAGCCTAAGTCAAGCTTTCTTGCGATAGGTTTCGGTTACCAGGCTGACGGTTCGGTCATCGAAAATGATGACAACTGGGAAGCTGGTTCTGATTATGACCCTCGCCAACGTCCGTGGTTCCAAGCTGCAAAGAATCAAGGTAGCCTTGTCGTTACTGACCCTTATGTCGATGCCTCCTCAAAAAATGTCATTATCTCTATCGGCACCCCAGTAAAAGAGAATGGTCGATTCATTGCAGGTATGTTCTACGACTTAGAGCTTACTAAGCTGGCTGAATTGGTAAACCAGGTAGATGTATTTGATGCGGGATACTTATTCCTTGTAACCAACGACGGTACAACTATCGCGCACCCAGAAGCTGCAAACAATGGCAAAAAGCTGTCTAGCTATCTACCACAGATTGACTTAGGTAAACGTGAGCAACATATCGAAGTCAATGGCCAAAGCTTTATGGTGAGCTTATCTCACATTAAAAGCGAGAATTGGTACGTAGGTGCAATTGTTGATGAGAGTATCGCTTACGCAGCCGTAGATAAGTTACGTACCAGCGCAATCATTTACTCACTTATTGCCGTAGTATTTTCAATTGCTGCGCTTACTATGTTGATTCGATTCTTGATGCGACCATTAGATGAGCTGAATTCCGCTATTCAAGGTGTTGCTTCCGGTAAGGGAGATCTAACTCAACGCTTGTCTACAGAGACTGATAAAGAGTTTTCCGAGTTAGCACATGGCTTCAATACCTTTATGGAGAACCTTCAGCATCAAATCATCGAGTCCAAGCAAATCTCTGATGAGATCTTAACGGGAACTCAGTTAACTGCAGAAGGGGCGAAAGGATCTGCTTCCGCGATGCAAACTCAGTTGCAAGAGCTTGAGCAATTAGCAACAGCTATGCACGAGATGTCTGTCACGGCGACAGAAGTTGCGAATAATGCTCAAGGCGCAGCAAGTGCAGCGAAAGAAGCGGACGAGGCCACCATACAAGGTTCCAATGTAGTTAATGAATCAACTGCAACAATTAACCTACTTTCAGACAACATCGACCAAGCAGTTGAGGAAGTTCAAGGCCTTGAGTCTGCAACAGCGAATATTGAGACAATCTTGAAAGTAATTAACGATATTGCTGATCAAACTAACTTACTAGCACTGAATGCAGCCATCGAAGCTGCTCGCGCAGGCGAATCCGGTCGAGGATTTGCCGTTGTAGCTGATGAAGTTCGTACCCTAGCACAGCGTACGCAAGAATCTACGACGGAAATTCGCAGCATGATTGAACAACTTCAATCCGGCGCATCTTCTGTGGCGAGTGCGATGCACCAAAGTAAAAATAGTGCCGTTGAGGCGGTTGATAAAGCGGAACAAGCAAACGGCGCTCTGCAACGAATCCGTGATTCAATTCAGCAGATCTCTGATATGAACTTGCAAATTGCCTCTGCTGCAGAAGAGCAAAGCTTGGTTGCTGAAGAAATCAACAATAACACGGTCAATATTAAAGATTTGTCGACACAAGTATCTCACTCAGCTGACCTTGCCGATGAAGCTATGCAGAAACAAAATGAAAACGTTCGTAAACAAGATGAAATTCTAAACCGCTTTACGGTTTAGATACTTCTCTTTTTTAACCGACACGCAAGCAAACAGCGAGCCCATGTGCTCGCTGTTTTTCTACTTATAGAAAGAAAGCATCATTCCAACGACTGTGAAAGAAAATCGCTTCGACACTCAGTTCCCCTTTATTTTATAACTTGTTCGTCACCATAAAGAGCGTAGCAGCAAGTCATGTCAGCCTTTGTCGAAACAGTTTCGCATTAACGTCAAATACCATCGCGATTTATCAGGCAATGCTCAGGCCATACACACAGCTAATGCGGCACTAACACCTTCGCATAAAAAAGCCGCTTGCCCAATTGTGGACAAGCGGCTTTCTATAGTTCAATTACTGTGTGTTCGTCGAGTCGATTTATACCGCTTGAGCGAACAGCAAGAAACAGCCGAATAGGAAGATAATGCTCATCCCCATCGCACCACCACCCGCTTCGTACACGCTGCTGTCTTCTACAGGTACACGACGCACTTTCATGGTCATCGATAGTGGAACAAACACCGCTAGGAATACAAGGATGATACCTGCGTAGCTAAGGATCGCTAAGAAGTGCTCTGGAGCGAATACCGCACCAAGTAAGGGCAGAATAAACGTAGTTACGAATACCACTGGCTTACTTGATTTTAGAAGATCTGCATTTTGGTCGTAAAGCGCCATTGCCACACCTAAGAAAGACGTCAATAGTGCCAAGCCAGTAAACATAGACAGGATGAACTCAAGACCTGTGTACTGCTGACCAAGAACAGAGATCAACTCAGACACGTTTGAGAATTGAACAAGTTCATGTGGTGGCAAGTTACCCACTACCGCGAACAACCACAGTAGGTAACACACAAGAGGAATTGTAGAGCCAACAATGATCATGTTGCGTAGTTGGTTTTTGCTCGCTTCTTTGTTGTAAGTGACCAAAGAAGGAATCACCACCATGAAACCAAAGCTTGTGAACAGAACTGAGCTTTGTTTGATCAGTGCCATTTTGTCTGCGTTCACTACTTCACTTAGGCCTTCAAACGATACATTTGGCGCAAGAGAGAGCAGCGTTAGAACAAGCGCGACAATCATACCGATGAACAAGCCACGGTTTAGCTTATCAACAACGCCTGTACCAGCCGATACGATAAGACCAACTAAAACGGTAAAGCCAACTTGGCTAGAAATAGTAGAAAGTGGTAGGCCCAATGACGTGGTCACTTTTTGTACCAAGTCACCAGCACCGATGATGTAGGCCATCAATAAGCAAACAAGCAATGCGTACAAAAGACCGTTAGTAACAAGCTGACCGCCTTTACCAAGGGTTTCACGAGCAATGGCGTTCATACTCACGCCACCACCTACTTTACAGCTTGCTTCCAACAGAAGAAGTGCCGCATAAGTCGTACCTGCCCAGATGAACAGCATGAGAAGAGTGCCCCATAGGAGGCCAAATTGAGCTAGCACCATTGGTATAGCGAGCATACCAGCGCCAAGAGCAGTACCTGCAACGATCAGGGAGCTGCCGACAAGTTTTGAGTTCACGGTTAATACCTCTAAATTTAATCCGTTTTGTTGTGACTTATCGTGCTTTTGGTTCGAAGCACGATCTACGGAGACCCCCTACCCTGCAGCCAATAAATTCACTATGAAACAGAAACTCAAGGTGCAAAAAGCCTAAACTCAAGATGGATCTATCCTGTCTGAGTACATTAGGGATGTAGGGAATCATTTCCGGGCAGAGTTCAATTAACGGAATGTCTCACTTTGGGTTCGAAGCAAAATCAGCGCATCCTTTTTCGTCAATCCCATTCTCTGCTGAATGGATTTGGTTCGAGAGGATTGTAAGGCATAAATAGGACGATTGAAAAGCAAAAGCTCCATCTTATAGCCATATATTTTAACAACTATCAGTTGATGCAACAGATATGTTGTAAAAACGCCGATTATTTAGTCTTTTGTTGCTATAGATAGTAGGAAGTGAGCAGTAGCGCTCAGTTTTTAAGGTGTACATGAAAATGTACACTTTGTTAGAAGGTGTTAGAAACCCGGAACATAGCCTAGATTAAGCAATATCGTTATTATTCGCAACGTACCGACACGTTTCGGTTCACATACCTCTAAACACTGATTTACGGTTCGAAAATATTGGTAAATGAGTGTTCCGAATGCTGGGTTTGGTTCCCCAGCATTTTTATTCTTCTCGCTATTTTTTCTCTGGCTAAGCCTACACTTTCCAGCACCCTGCTACATCTATTTACACGCGTCCTGTTCTCCTATTGAAGATATATATTCAAGTGACTTCAAGATACAGGGTTCAGAGCGTTGTCACTGATTCCCGATTTACCGAAAGTGAGCGATGAAAACAACGAAGCGAAATAGCTAGCTCTTTTCAAATTGTTTGACGAAGCTATTTAGTTAGCAAAGAACGTGCTTCAGTGACACGCTCCCGAAGGGCGGGGTTATTTGAGTATAAAAAAGGCAAGGTGCCTAATGACAACCCTGCCCAATTTCAACAATCGTCTTATATTGCAACTAGGATAATTTGAACTTGCTTAGTTCACCATGTAACTCGGTAGCCTTTCGCGTTAGCTCATTACTGATTTCAACAGAAGATGTCATCGAGTCCATCACATCCATTGCTGTATCGTTGATAGTGACAACGTTGCGATTAATTTCTTCCGACACCGAGCTTTGCTCCTCAGCAGCCGACGCAATCTGATTGTTCATATCATTAATTACTTCGATAGCATGATTGATTTCAGAAAGCGCCTGTTGCGCAGCTTGAGTTTCATCTCGAGTATCGACAGCTTGTTGCTGACTTTGCTCCATCAAAACAACTATTGATTGAGTCTCTTGCTCTAAACGAGCCAGCATAGTACGAATTTCTTCAGTAGAACCTTGAGTCCTTGTTGCCAAATTACGCACTTCATCTGCCACAACCGCAAAGCCTCTACCAGCCTCTCCTGCGCGAGCCGCCTCAATGGCAGCATTTAAAGCAAGTAAATTTGTTTGCTCCGCAATACCGCCGATTTCAGTCAAGATACCTTGGATGGCGGTGCTTGACGCAACAAGGTTTTGCGTTTGGCTCTGTGCATCACTCACTTGACTAGCAAGATGTGCCACCGCGTTGGCTGCGTTGTCCATTCTAGCCATGCCATTCACACTATTGCTTTGCACTTGGCTCGCTGCTGCTGCTGCTTGAACCGCAGAGTTTGCCACTTCATGAGCGGTTGCACTCATTTCATTGATGGCTGTAGCGAGGGAGTTCACCTCATTAACTTGAGCATTTAACTGCTCTTTCGAAATATCAGCACGCGTTTGGCCTTCAGTTGCGCTTTTGTCAACTTGATCAGCCGTTTCAGTGACCGTTAACAGCATTTCCTGTATGCGGGCTAGGAACGAATTGAACCAGTGCGCTAATTGAGCCGTTTCATCTTTACCTTTGACCTCAATTCGATAGGTAAGATCGCTTTCTCCTTGTGCCGCATCTTTAAAACGCTCGACTAAGTTCGTTAGTACTTTGCCTAACGAGTTAGCGATGAATGCCATTGCCAAAATACCGACAAGTGCAGCAATCCCACCAGCCCAAACACCTTTTTCTATGGCTGACTGGTTCTGCTCGTCACTCCATTGCTCATAGTCAGCCACACTTTTTGTTAGGTGGCTACTAGGAACCGAAACAATCACGACCCATGGTGCATCATTGGTATCAATCGAAGTTATGGCGTACTCATTGCCATCAAACGAAATAATTCCGATCTCTTTTTGTGTCGCTAACGATTGGATATTTTTCCACTGTGATAGTAATTCGGAAGGTACTTTCATCCCCACAGAAGCAGAATCATCACTGTTCGCAAGAACAGCACCCTTCCAAGAGGAAATTAGAATCTTACCTTGGCCCTCGAATAAACCGCTCGCTAGGTTCTCACTTTGTCCTTGTAACTCATTTAGTGATAAATCAAAGCCGACAGAACCAATAATCTCGCCATTCATTTTGATTGGCTGGCTGATTGTAGTAATTAGCTCTTCTCGACCACGAACCGGATACATGTACGGCTCCATAACAAACGTTTTACCCGTTTCATATGGTTTCAAATGCCAATCATCTTTACGCTCACCACTACTATTGAGTTCAGTGTTACTGAAGCTTTCCATTGCAACAACATCAAAGCTATTTTTGGAATTAGGAGAGAAGAATGGTGCCAAATAGCCTTTGGTATTGAAGCCGTCTTTTATGTCAAATGCTGTTTCACTAGGCCAAGACATGTCTTGCCACACCATATATCCAGCAAATACAGCTTTATTCTGAGCCTCCAAAGAAGCGATGAACTGTTTTACCACCGCCTGTGGTGTAGCACTAGACTCTGCACTTAATTCGAGAATTGATCGCACTTGTTTCAGGTTGGCAAGCACTGGCTCCAACTGATTTGAAATACTAAGCTCCTGCTGTAGAGCGGCATTTCTTAGATCAGAGGTTGTCGCATTTGTCAGTTGGTTTTTTACTTGTGTTGTAATCTGTTGATTTACTTCAGTGAAGGCACTGGTTGTCATCCCCATCGCAATCAATAAAGTAAAAGCCATTGCACCACCGGCGCTCACTGCAATTCTTGTTCGTATACTGTTAAACATACTTGTTTCTCCAACAGGCTAGTAGCTGGATTAATATTTAAATAAGGTAGGAAGGGAAATTGTATCTAACAGGTGTGAATGGAGAATGTCGCAATGTGAATGAAATACGAACGGATTATGAAATTACATGAACAACACTATATCGTTTAAAGTGTACAAGGCGGAGAAGTAAAGATGTTTATTGAGTGTGAATCTATCTATATCTCAACTAACGCAATGATATTATAAATATTTATCAGAATTTAAAGATCGTTAACGGAGATACCGTGATCTCATGAGTGAACAACTCGCTGCGGCCTATCTAACAAATTTGGGCAACCAATAACGTGACATTGTTCACATAATATTTTTCTTAAATATCTGTAACTTAGCTGTAAATAAATCCTATTTTCATATAAATACCCTTCTCCACTTTGAGGAGAAGAGTATTTAAATCGATCTAGCAGTTTACCAGCATCATAGCGTTAAGAGCTGGTACCTTAATGGGTTGGCCAAGTTCAAACTGTTCACCTGAGAGTAGATCCGTAACTAATGCATCGCCAGGTAGCTCTAACGTCTGGGAGCGTAGAGACTTGTTAAGAACCAAAATCCCCTTATCACCTCGCTGCAGCACAAGCATATCATCATTACCTTCTACCATTCTCATCGGCTCACCATGCGTTAGGTTGTGAAATGCGATCATCTTCGCCATTCGAGGATCACGCCATGAGTTTTGCCAACGAGGATTTCCAAGACGATCTTTGATACCACTTGGGTCAAGATCGGTATATACCAAAGGGACTCCTCCGTCGCGCCCCATGATATACGCATACGCTAACCATTCTTCTTCCTCACCCATTACATGCTCTAAAAATACATCATTGTTTGGGATATCGTGAGTAATGGCGAAGGTGATAGCTCGGCCATTGGATAACGCCTGCCCAAAGCAATACGGGTCGATGAGTGACTTGAAGCTACCACTTTTCTTAAGCGCTTTCGAGATTGTTGAAAACAGCGGAAAATCATACGCACCGAGTCGTGTTTCTTTCAAATAAGGTTCAAGAAACAGCTCATATTCTTCTTCAGTCGCGCCACCATCAGTAATTATTTCACCAAAAATGTGGACGTCATGCGTGATATCCTCAGTCCAAACCTGCTTCAAGTGCTCCAGCGTCATGTGCTTTGCTGCGTCAATACGGAACCCCTTCACGCCAAGCTGTTTCAAAGCTTGAAGATACAGTCTCTGCTGAGCGACAACATGCTCACACACTCGTAAGGTGGGTAAACCCGGATCGGTCGGCCCCCCTGTGATACGGCCATTTTGTACTTGCCACTTATCTTTCCAATCTTTGATTCCAAAAGCTTCGACAAAATCATTTTCATCAAACAGCGGCTCAGATAAGTCCCCAAATAGAACGAGGTCTTGATACTTATCTGCATTTTGCTGGTACTCGTCCATCACAGCTTGGCGCGGGTACTGCAAATCCGCGCGGAGATGGGCTTCATTAGCCATATGGTTAAATACTACGTCGGCATAAACTAATACACCTACACGGTCGAGAGCTTCAACCATGTTTTTGAAATCTGTGGTGTCTCCAAGTGCATTATCGATAACACGGTAATCTTGAGGTTGGTAACGCTGCCACCAGCGTTCGTCTTGTGCACTTTTCATTGGTGGAGAAACCAAAACCGAGCCATAACCTAGCTCGCTAATCTCCGCTGCACGTTGGCCAATATCAGCATACTTCCAATCAAAAGCATGCAAGATTACATTTGCACCCGTCGATTGTGTGTCTTGTAAGCCACTCATGTTTCTCTCCTCGTCGCGTTCGCTCACCCATTTATTGCTCGAATTCGTCGTGAGCGAATCCAATAGCCGAAATTATAAGAACTATTGGCGCCTCTCCCTCCCCCCTAATATGTTTGTGCTAGGGGGAAAAACGAGGCGTAGCTCCGCCTTGGGTACGGCTTAAAGGAGTACTTGAATACAATGTTCACTAAAAACAAACACCAGAACGACTCAGGGGCAATCATAAGTAATTGTTTTAAAAGTACTTTTAAAATAAACATTGGAAAGTAATGATATCGCTATTACGCCTTTCCTTGAGCACTTCGTCTAAGCCGATGCGCAAATTCAATATGTAACAAATATTTAAGAAGACGAAACTGTCGCTTATGTCACAGTTGGTGCGAGCTATAAAACGGCAACATTTAATGCTTGTCCGGTTTACTCCTTACTAAGGGTGATAACTGAGCTGGTTTTTGTAGCACTTAAGAATCAAACAAAAAGACAAGATGAGAAAAACTATGAAGTACGTCGTTACAAAAACCACGGACATTCACCTTTCTAAGCTTGATATGCAACAATTTGCCTTATTTTGAGTATGTGAGGATAAACATGTCTTTTTGGGGAGTGCTACTGGCAATCTTTGCCCAGTTTATTGCTTTTGGTATTTGTGGGTTGTTTCTCTTAATTTGCTGTAGTTCAAATACAGAGAAAACTTATAGAACGACCGAGCGACAACGATTGTTCTTCGAACTTAACCTGTGCGGCTTCTTCATTTCTTTCTTTGCATCCCTTGGCCTACTCATATATGGTCTGATATCTAGCAACTCATCTCACTATTATGCTTATTTAGCGATACCTTGGCTGTTTGTTTTGACAGGCCTTTGTTACGACCGCTACTGTCAAAAAAGGTATGGCTACTTAATCAATGCTAATTTTCAAGCTTGGCAGAAATACTGGCACAAAGAGCTAGATAAGCTGGAGAATGAAGAGCTGCCAAAGTACCGATATGACGACGTTGTTGTATTTGATATTTGGCAAGCATGCCCTAATAAGCAGGCATCTTGTATTGGCGCATTACCGAAGGGACAAGAACTTTACTCGAAGATTGAAAACGCGAAAGAATTCGCCAAAAGCTCAGAGTCAGTGGATGATGAAACGGTTCTAGACAAACTAAAAGAGTTTGAAAGCGCAGTCTCAAAAGTACACCAGACCTTTCTGAACACCCCTGACTTTTTGGGTTTCAATAGCAAAGGCTCTCATGCTTTTCGACGAAAAATTTATAGAGGATATAAGGAATCGTATCCAAACCTGTATGACGAGACTCAGTTCATACTCTTCGAACTGCAACAAATTATGCGAACAACAATAATCAATAACTTCGATGTAAAAATAGAAGATGCTTACGTCTTCTTACAATATTCGTTAGATGGGTTATTTGAAGAACAGGATATATTCACAAATTACGTACTCTGGACTTATGTTGAAGAATACTACGATGTCAATCCGTTTCGGTTAGCAATGGAGCTATCGCAAATGGGTGTCAAAATACTTAAGAATAACAATGAGTACTTTGGATTTATCGAACAACCAGTCTACGCCCCTTAAAAGCACGGGCTTTCAGTAACTTCCAGTTAAACAAAAAAGCCAAGCAATGCTTGGCTTTTTCTAATTCTAAGTGCGGTACAACACCTTCACAACGTGCCAACCGAATTTGGTTTTGACTAGATGTGGAGTTAGTACCTCTCCTGAAAAACAAACTTTATCGAACTGCGGCACCATTTGACCACGGCGAAATTCACCTAGATCGCCACCACGTTTACCAGATGGGCAAGTGGAGTATTTCTTTGCCAATGTCTGGAATTTAGCACCTTTCTTAAGTTGCTTAATGATGTCTTCAGCTTGTTCTTTGTGCTTTACAAGAATATGCAATGCAGCTGCTGTGTTTGCCATTTGTCTGTCTCTCACTATTTGTGGGGGCGCAAGTTTAACCAATGTATCCACTTACGCTCAAGCGTTAGTACACTTTTGTATGAAAATAAAAGTCAAATGAGATTTGCGATATTTCGTTAAGAGCTCAACTTTCTTCAGCCAATAGTTGAAGAGTAAGGATTATAAGATAAGATATACTACATAAATCAGTAACATTGATAAGGTTATTTCATGGCAAAGGTCGCAAGCAAAGCGAACCAATCTCAAGGCATGTTGGTGTTTAAACTCACCCTGCAACAGAACTTCGCAATTGGCACACTTAAAGTCCGTGAAATTGTTCCTTACATGCCAACGACCAAGATCCCTTATTCACATCACCATGTGATTGGAACCGTAACAATTCGCGATTTAACTGTACCCGTTATCGATATGGCTGCAGCGATTGGATTCCGTCCTATTCAAGAAGAGGAATACCAGAATTGCTATTTAATCGTGACCGACTGCTTACGTACGGTAGTTGCGTTCATGGTTCGAAGTATTGAGAAAATCATTGAATGTGATTGGAAAGCTATTGAAACACCACCAGAAAGTGCAGGTCACAACATCTTTGTAACTGGCATTACTCGTTATGAAGAGAAAATAGTTCAAATGCTGGATGTGGAGCTTTTGCTTTCGAAGATCTACCCTCAATACGAAAACACTAAGATTCCAATGCTGACAGACATCGAACGTGAACGCCTGAAAGCCCTGAGTATCCTCTTAGTGGACGATTCTTCTATTGCACGTAAGCAGTTAAGCGATGCATTAGACCGCATCAATATCCCTTATCAGATTTGTAAAAACGGTACTGACGCGCTCGACTTAATGAAACGAGAAGCTGAAGCCAACCGCCCTATTGACCTTCTGGTGAGTGATATTGAAATGCCAGGATTGGACGGTTACGAACTTGCGTTTGAAGTTCAAAATGATGCTTCGCTGAACAATTCTTACCGTATTCTTCACACATCACTCTCTAGCGAGATTTGTGTCGACCGAGCTCACCAAGTTGGCGCGCATGAAGCGTTAGAGAAGTTCAATGCTGGCGAACTGATTGAAGCAATGCTGCGCGGTGCAAAAGAGCTAGAAGCAAAAGCGATGGCTTCTTAACGACTTTAATTTGTCTCGTTATTTACTTGGCATTGTGTAGCTGCGAGACACAAACTCCGTTTCTTCTACTTTATATGTGTGGTTGATATAGGAAGCCAAGCTGTAGAGAACGTTGGCAAGCAGGTTTGAATATCGGAACAAAATTGGTGCGGGTTGCTTTTTACCCGAATGCTCTACCGCAACCAATGCACGAACGACCTTTTTGGCTTGGCAGCGACACAAATGCAATTGGCTGGAAGTTGGGTGACCACCGGGAAGGACAAACCCCTTAAAGCCGCCGTCAATGCGCGCTTTGATTTCATCGTAGTCGGCTTTGAGCTCATCAACTTCCGCTTCTGTGATCGCCAGCTTGCCGCGGATAGAACCATTAACATGGTACACGTTTGGCTGCATGCGAGTTAGGAGGTCGCGGCTAAAATCATCCAACTCCATCGATAGCACAAGCCCAATTCGACTGCACAACTCGTCTGCCGTAATTTCAAAATCGCAGACCGGGCTGTCTTCATAAATGAATGGGTAACAAATCTCGCCAAGTTCCTTACTTACTGGTCTCATGCTCTTTCTCTGTGCTTTGGTTCTAATAAAAAAGGGAGTTAGTATAACCTAACTCCCTTTGGGCATTCACATCCGTTTAGACGATAATAAGTTAGAAAATCGGCTTATGCGTTTTCGATTTTCTTGTGACCTTCTTGAAGGTGAACGAAATCAACCAGATCATCGCCTGATACTTGGTAAGCTTGACCAAAACCTTTCACGAACAGACCTTGTTCTGCTTTTAGGTTGAACAGAACGAAGTCTTCTAGTTGGCTCAGACCATCAATGATCTCACCGAAACGATCTTTCATTTGACCAACAACTTGTTGCCACATTTCAGTATCACGCTCAACAACGGTTGCAACCGCATCAAACGTTAGACGCTTACGAGCAAACAACTGCTTCGACGAATCTTCATCTTCAATCATCATCAAAGATACATTTGGATTCTCTAATAGATTACGTGCGTGACGAGCAATCTGAGAAATAAGAACGAAGTAACCTTCCTGGTTTTGAACGTATGGGGCGTAACTTACGTTTGGACGACCTTCCGCATCAACTGTTGCTAGTTGAATTGTACGGCGCTCCTGACGAAATTCCTTAATTTCTGGTCCTAGACGACCTTGTAAACGCTCTTGTTTAACTTGCTGATCCATTTTGATACCTAACTTTACTTGTTTTGTGTTTCCGAGTTTAAACTCGGTTATTCTTTGATAAACGACGCCACCCCACCTGTTGGCGGATGGAGCAAGCGTCGTACGCATTTAACATTATTAAACTACTGGTTGAACTCAGCTTGCATTGCACGGAATGCAGTTACTTGCTCTTCAATCAGTTCGCGCTTTTCATTACGACCGAGGTAGATCTTAAAGATGTTGCTACCGCACTCAGAGAAGAAACCAAAGTAGTGGCTTTCGCGTCCCATAAACGGCTTACTTACTAGCGCGATGTTTTTCACGTTATCCAGTTTAAGGTGGCCATGAAGCTCGCCTTCTTTACCCATTAAGTTATAGTAACCACGTGCTACTTTGCCTTTCGGGAACGGTGCTTTCACTTCAAATATTGAGCCGAAAGAGTGAACAATCGTCGTTACAGGACCAAAGCCAACAAGACCTTCCAAAATGCCTTGTGCTTGCTCACCC
Organism: Vibrio sp. D401a; assembly: GCF_030248515.1. Classification (NCBI taxonomy): domain Bacteria; kingdom Pseudomonadati; phylum Pseudomonadota; class Gammaproteobacteria; order Vibrionales; family Vibrionaceae; genus Vibrio; species Vibrio sp. D401a. The sequence goes on from NZ_JAHGAI010000034.1 coordinate 63,803, forward strand.
GGAGCCACCGCTACCATTTCTTGAGGTAATGCTGCAACCACTTCAAATTCAGATACGCCAAGGCGCTCTGCCATCGCCGCTGGCAGCAGTTGTGGTTCTTGTTCTAGTAGGGCTTCGACCTGTTGCTTAATTGATTCCATTGTTTTTTCCATTTCTTTCAGATTAATTGTTAGATACTTTTGGCACGTTTTCGTTCATTTCCGACGTTAGTACCTGAATACATGCCTGCGCGAGAGAAACTGCCCAGAAGCTCCCTGCAAGGGTTAGCACTAGGCTGCGCTCTTGAAGTTCTACCAAGCCCTTGCCATGCCAGACTTTGAACAGCGGCATTAGGAAGTTAAAGGTATCTTCACCCATGAAGTTTGGCAGTTTATTCCCTTGGACAATGCCACGGTCAAAACCTGACTTAAGCGCAGCAAAGAGTGGCTCTAGTGGGCTTTGCTTCATCATCATCACGATAGTGCTTTGCCCTTCATTCACGGCCTTCACATAAGTGTCTAGCGTGCGGTGTTGCATCATGCCGTAACCACCGATATTACCGCCAGCACCGCAGCCAATAGGAAGCACTTCTGCATACGTCTTCGCTAGGCTGTTGTACAAGCTTCGTTCACGGTTATCGATCGCCCAGTGGTTAACGCTGAGTTGCTTCATGTGGTGCTTCGACATGAATTTCGCACCAAGCTCGTACATACCAGCTTTTTCAGGCGCGGTTGCCGGTGGCGGCATCTTACCCTTCTCAACTAGGTTCAACATTGGGGCTGTCCCACCAACAACCAGTTGATATAGGTCCAAACCGTGCGCGCCAGTAGACATAAAGTCGTGCAAATCTTGTTCGAGCACTTCCTTTGTCTGATAAGGCAAGCCATATAGCAGATCTATAATGACGGGAATTTTGTCTTCTTTAGCGAGCTCAGCAACGCGGTTCAAGACATCTTCACGATCATCTAAACGCTTAGCACTACGACGTACTTTGGTATTGAAGCTTTGCACACCAAATGAAAAACGGTTGAAACCTCCGTCTAGCGCTCCCTGATACAGCTCGTCCGAGAATCGGTTAATACGCCCTTCTAGGGTAATTTCACAATCGGCGGCTAAAGGGAAATAGTCATGAATTGCCTGACCAAGAATACGAACTTGATCTGCAGATAAGTCTGTAGGCGTGCCTCCGCCGATATAAACCGCATGAAAAATGCCACTTTGTGTCCATGGCAGTGCAGCTTTCTCTTTCAGCTCTTTCATTAGAGCATCAAAGTACTCATCAACAAGCTTACGGCTCGCCGCATTTTGGAAGAAGTTACAAAAAGTGCAGCGCACACGACAAAATGGCACATGAATGTACAGGCAACGCTTATTGGTCTTTTGCGTTGTTTCGGAAGTGATCCGTGACAGAATTTCACCTTGTTGTGGCGGTGGCACTGGCATGCTGCTACCACCCGCATGTGCGGAGTGTTTTTTCACAAAAGCAAAGCGCAGCGGATCGGGGCTATCACTCCCAAGAATTGATTCGCCAAATTTATAAATGTCGACGCTCATATTTACTCACTTAAAGCCCACCACACAAAGGATTGAGGCTCATTTCAAAAAAACTGCAAAGATCATAATTTGCGCGTAATGATAATGCAATTGATAATTGATCTTATTTCCTTTTCGCGTAATAATCCCTTCCACTTGATAATGATTCCTACTACCGAGATTTATCCGTGAACGTTAAAAGATATGCCATTGCCGGAGGCGCCTCTTTAGTGGTGCACGCTGCGCTTCTTTTTGTCTCTCAAGAGACGAAAGTGTTTGCAATGCCAGCAGGCAATCCCACCAGCTCGGTAAGCTTGAATTTAGTCTCAGCGCCAAAACCGGTACAAGCGGCTCCAACGCCACAAGAAGTGGTGGAAGAAAAGCAACCGGAGCCAAAGAAACAACCTGAACCTAAGAAACCAAAGCCTGCGCCGGTTAAAAAAACGGTGGAAAAACCGATCGTAAAAAAAGAAGCGGTGAAGAAAAAACCCGTTGAAAAGAAACCTGAACTGGTTAAAAAACCTCAACCACCAAAACCCGTTGCAAAGAAAGATCCGCAACCAAAAGAAAAAGTGGAAGAGAAAATCGCAAAAGAACCTCAACCGCAACAAGCGGCTCCTAATAATCAATCTAAAGGGGCGACATCACAGCCTGTAATGGTTGATCAGCCTGCTTTTGTGTCTCAACCAGTTCAGCCCCGCTACCCACGTTCAGCACGCAAACGCGGTATTGAGGGTGTCGCCCTCTATGAAGTGTGGCTAGATGCAAACGGCAACCAGATTAAACAGGTTCTTATTGAATCATCAGGTGCAGAGATGCTTGATGTTTCTGCTCTACGTGCCATCAAACAATGGCAATTCTCACCACATATTTCTGGTGGGCAAAAAGTTGCTCACCGAGTTCAAATCCCAGTTCGTTTTAAGTTGGATGGATAATGGAACAGCTACAACATTTACAAAACCAATTTGGTCTTATGACTTGGCCTTTAGTTATTTGCTCTGCACTTGCAGTCATGATCATTGCGGAAAGACTCTTTCAAGTATTCATTAGCTTAGGCGTCGGAAAACGCGCGATTCGCCAAAAGTTGACCGACCTTGATCCAACCAACAACAAAGACATCGAAGCCCTAGCGGATGAGTTTTCCGGCAAGCGCCCCCTCTTATACCGTGGCGTTGCGATGCTGCTTGCCCACCACTCATTTTCTAAGTCATTACGAGAAGACGCAGCAGGGATTTGGCTACAAGAAAAACGTCATCAGTTGCACTCAGGGCTGCGTTTATTGACCCTGATTGGCGTGATCAGCCCTCTTATTGGTCTGTTGGGTACGGTACTTGGGCTTATCGACATGTTTAAAGGTATTGCTTCTTCTACAGGCAACATCACACCAAACGATCTGGCCGATGGTCTTGGCCTTGCGATGCGCACGACAGCTGCAGGTTTGATCATTGCATTGCCAGCAATTTCTGGCGCACAACTTATTGGTCTATGGGCTGATCGTGTTATCGCAAAGCTTGAACACACTCTGAACTACGTGAACCTATGGCTTGAAGGCATTTCACTTCAACACGTATCCCCTGAAAACAGCAAAGAAGTCGCGACTGTTGCAAATCATGTTGAAGCGAGAAGCTCATGATAAAGGCACCGCAAGACAATAACAGCCACGGCTTAACACCAGACTTAACTCCGCTGCTCGACATCATCTTCATCGTTATGGTGTTTCTGATGCTCACCGCCGCGGTGAAGTTAGATTCCCTCGATGTGAACCTACCAAGTACTGATTCCCAAGCAGTTGCTGAAGTAGACAAACAATCGATCACAGTGAACATCCTTAAAGAAGAGCCACATTGGGCGATCAATGGTAAGGCGTACATCGATTGGGAAAACTTCACGATAGCTCTGTTAGAAGAAAGCAAATCAACCGACAAACCCATTGTGATTGGTGCGGAAAAGACCGCAGATATTCAGTCACTGGTGAAGCTTCTTGGCTTTTTACAAGAAAACGGAATTCAAGCGACTCAACTGCTCACTGAAGAGTCGCAATAAAAGAACATAGATTGAGAACAAACTAATGAATAAAACACTCTTGCCCGTTCGTACCGCATTGACAGCCGCTATTACTATGCTTGCAAGTGCGACCCTGTTTGCCAACGAAGCACCATCAAATGAACGTATTGTCAGTGCGGGTAGCGCTGTGACTGAGCTATTGCTTGCTCTTGATGCCAAAGACAGCCTTGTTGCTGTCGACGTAACAAGCCAGCTACCGGAAGGGATGGAGCTACCAAAAGTTGGTTACCACCGCCGCCTGTCTGCTGAGGGCTTGCTAGCACTTAGTCCAACTAAAGTGATTGGCTCAGATGAAATGGGCCCAAACACCACGCTAGACCAATTGAAATCAGCGGGTGTTAATGTCGAGATCGTCAACACAGAAGCAAACGTGGAAGGTTTGGTTGATCGTATCGACCAAATAGCGACCATCATGCATCGTGAAGATCAAGCAATAGCACTGAAAACAAAAGTTGAAACGCAAGTAAAAGCACTTGAAGGCAATCAACCAGCGAAAGCTGACAAGAAGAAGGTACTTTTCCTACTGATTCACGAAGGTCGCCCAGCAAACGTCGCAGGCTCAGAAACCACACCGGATGCAATCATTCAACTTGCAGGTGGCGAAAACCCAGCAGCGAGCAAACTCTCTTCATACAAACCACTATCAACAGAAGCAATGGTCGAGATGCAACCAGACGTGATCCTTGTGAGTGGCCGTAGCTATCAAACAATGGGCGGTGCAGATGCGATTTTGAAAGCAATGCCACTTCTTGCCGCTACCCCTGCAGGGAAGAATAAAAACATCGTAACGATTGATGGCCATGCTTTGGTTGGCGGTTTAGGACTTAAGAGTCTTTCAGAAGCCAAGCGCCTTAACGAACTACTATACCCATAGAGAGACTCAATGCTGTTAAGACGTATCCCTTTATCTACTACTCTACTTGCGTTATCGGGCATTTTAGCCTTTATCGCTGTAGCGTCCATTACAGTAGGTCCAATGAATATTAGCCTCTCAGACAGCCTGAGAGGCTTAACAGGATCAGGTTCAGACCTTGCTCCTCATATTCAGCTCGTCATCAACGAAATCCGCCTTCCACGCACCATTCTTTGTATGTTTATTGGTGCGATTCTCGCTATCTGTGGTGTTGTAATGCAGGGGTTATTCCGTAACCCACTTGCCGAGCCAGGCATCATCGGTGTTTCTGCTGGTGCTGCGCTTGGTGGTGCATTTGCAATAGTCGTATTTGCCGACTTCAGCCAAAACTACCCAACACTAATGAACTTAGCTGCATTACCATTCTTCGCCTTTCTAGGCGGTGCGATTACAACGGTATTAGTTTACTGGCTAGGCACGAATAAGTTTGGTACGTCAGTAACCATCATGCTACTAGCGGGCGTAGCAATTAGTGCTCTTTCTGGTGCAGCGATTGGCTTTATGAACTTCATCGCCGATGATCAAATGCTTCGAGACTTAACGCTTTGGTCGATGGGATCACTAGCAGGAGCAAACTGGTCAGGGATTGGCTTAGCCGCTGTTACGCTCATCAGCTTGATGTTCTGGTTCCAGAGAAAAGCCATGTCATTAAATGCATTGCTTTTGGGCGAGTCAGAAGCCAAACACCTAGGGGTGCCGGTACAAAAGCTCAAACGCCAACTTATCCTCCTGTCTGCTGTTGGAGTGGGTATTACGGTGAGTATCTGTGGTGCAATTGGCTTTATTGGTCTGGTGATTCCACACCTTGGCCGTATGCTTGCAGGCCCTGACCACCGTACACTACTTCCTATTTCAGCGCTGATGGGCGCACTGCTTCTGACCGCCGCTGATATGTTTGCTCGCGTCGCTGTTGCGCCCGCAGAGCTACCTGTAGGCATTGTGACTGCGCTGATTGGCGCGCCATTCTTTATCTACTTACTGTTCCAACAAAAAGGGAAGATCCTGTAATGAATGACATCGTTTTGTCTGGCAGAAATATCTCAATGAGATACGGAAGCCGAGTAGTACTAGACGACATTAGTATCGATATTCGTGCAGGTGAGGTCACCGCATTGTTGGGGCCAAATGGCGCGGGTAAAAGTACGCTGCTCAAGCTATTGTGCGGTGAAATTCCCTCTCAGAGTGACATCCAGTTCTTTGGCAAACAAAAAAATGACTGGGAGCCCTCTGAAAGTGCAAAACACGTTGCCATGCTACCTCAACACAGCACGCTGACGTTTCCGTTCTTAGCAAGAGAAGTCGTCGAGCTAGGTGCGATTCCTCTATCGATTTCAAATAAAGAGACCACAGAACTTGCTTTGCAATACATGAAGCAAACCGATGTCTTGCATTTGGCAGATAACCTCTATCCTGCTCTTTCTGGCGGTGAAAAACAGCGCTTACACTTAGCTCGTGTATTAACGCAGCTTCACCTGTCCGGTGATAAGAAAATCTTAATGTTAGACGAACCAACTTCAGCGCTCGATCTTGCCCACCAGCACAACACACTCAAGATCGCTCGCAAGGCTGCGAAAGCAAACAACGCCGCCGTTGTTATCGTATTGCACGATCTTAACTTAGCCTCTCAATATGCCGACAGATTAGTGCTGTTGCATGATGGAAAGCTGGTTTGTGATGACACACCTTGGAACGCCCTGACACCAGAACGCATTGAATGTGTCTATGGCTATCGTTCTATCGTAACGAAGCACCCAAGTATGGATTTCCCGCAAGTCCACTCAGCGGCTTAAACAGAGAGCCTGTGCTACGACCACAGCAAAGTGCTCCAAGAAACAAAAAAACCCGCTCAATAGCGGGTTTTTTATTTGATTCGTGTTATTTGCTCATTTGAATTAGAGACTTACCTATTAACCACTCTAGCTCTCTGTCACTACCAGCGCCAAATTGGCTTTCTGCCATTTTGTACAAACGATCAATGCCGTTTGAAGCAAACTCGTGTGCGCTTTCTGAAGTAACAATATGATGGAATAATAGACGTAGAATTGCTAAGAATTCTTTGTCTTCTAAGGCCTTAACCCAGCTTTGAGAGAACGCATCAACACCTTTGTCAAATTCTAGATGTTCAACAAACATCTTAAAAATTCGACCATCTAGTGCTGCGGTAAAATCCGTTTTCTTCGGGAAATGGTGGCTAATACCTGTACGCGATACACCTGTTTGCTGGCTCAACGTTGTATATGACATTTTGTCATAACCAAGTCTAAGCAACTGATCAACAACAGCATCCATTATTTTTTGGATAGTGATTTCGGTATCTTCTTTACTACGCTTTGGCATATTTTAAGCTCTTCTCTTTTTAAATCCATCTAACTCACAGTTAAATGAGGCCAGAATGAAAATCATCTCAGCATTATCTATTGATGAGCTTTTTCTTCAATATAAGCTCAATCAACTCGAAACCACGCGGCGTAAATCGTGGTTTACATTGACCTTTTTATCAATATCTGTGATTAAAAATATGGCACTTAGTTCAATCCAATAAAAACCAATGCCAGACTATTCATCATGAATATGCTTTTGCCAAGAATGATAATTATGTAAAAATAATCAATCAGGAAATAGTCTTATAAATTAATACTTAGTTCAACTCACCTGACAAAAAACTGACTGCACAATTCATCAATTACTCTTAAATATTGATACACATCACATTTATCAATCAAATTGTAGCGTTTCATCAGCATTAACCTTCGGTTAACAACATAGCATACCGAGCCTTTTTTATCCAAATTCATTCATTTTTGTAGATACAGATCAAATACCTGATAGAATACCCATAGTTTTTACAAGAGGATTCGTTATGAGTGTCGAATTAGAAGAAAACCAAGTATGTGAAGCTTGTGGCTGCGCTGGTGAAATCGGCTTCATCATCAAAGAAGGTGACGATGTTGCTGACGTAACGATTTTTGCTGAGTCTAAAGCGGCATTAGAAGCAGAGTTTGCAAAATACCTAGAGCTAGCAAAAGCAGTATGCGCAGACGTTGAGTACAACACATCTGAACTTACTGAAGAATCGAAAGAGTTAAAAGCTCGCTTCAAGTTTGATGTAAGTGCTGAAAAGCTAATCTTTGAACTAAAGACCCGCTCTCTAGCGCGTTAATCAAAGGTCACTCCCTCTACATAAAGCGAGCCTTATGCTCGCTTTTTTTAGTTATTGCTTTCAAACACAACCCATTTTAAAGCACCATTGAGCTCAAAATCTTTCTCCGGGGCGCATTGAATTAAGACACTATCGATTTTAAGTACAGCGCCAATACTGTATGCCTTATCCTCATAATAGCAAACACGTTTACCGATACTTCCATCTGTAACAATCACTGGTTTTATGTCGGATGTTGTATATGTTTTCGCATGCGCATCATCAGTGACTAATAATATCCCCGAAACCGCAATAGCGAATAATGGTGTTAAGTAATTCATATTGTTTCCGCCCAGTAAGAAGATGCTTAGAGGTATTGTTCTATTTATAGACTCTATCATTATTTAGGGCCACAAACCGGAAAGAACATCAAGTTACTGAATATTATAAATTGCTAAACAACCTATGAAACTTAATAAGTAATATGATTGCTGATACGCATTTCTTAACGTCGCTATTTCAGTTAAATAGATATAACGTTCTAGCAGATATCTCGTGATTTAGTTATTCTTTCAAGTATGTTGTTGCCACTTGGTTCAAATAATATGTTTCGCGGCTTTCTTCTCACAATTTGCCTACTATGTCCATGGGCAGCAAATTCCTATGAACTCGATTCATACAGTAAGCTCAATCACGTTGATAACTATGGCAATATCGACTTAAGAAACAAGCCATATTCATCTTTGCCAAGTGGCCTTGTTGTCAAAGGCAACTTGAACATATCTAAAACCGCTATAACTAAACTTCCCAAAGGCCTCAACGTTAGGGGAAGCTTAGAAGCGACAAACAGTAGCTTGAAGAAAGTGATGCCCGGCGTATCCATTAAGGGCTATGCCAACCTACTAGGCAGTCAAATTGAGAGTTGGCCTAAAGGCGTCAAATTAGGCGGTTACCTAAACTTAACCGACACACCACTAAAGCGATTGCCTAATAGGCTCAAAGTTAAGGGTGACCTAAGCGTAATCAGAACGCCTATCGAATCATTACCAGAAGGCTTAGTCGTGGAAGGTAACCTATATATTGGAGGGTCTGCGCTAAGAGAGTTTCCCGATTCTATGACAGTTAAGGGTAATATTTTCTTAGGTGGTAATCGAATATCTAAATGGCCTACGACGCTTAACTTAGGCGGCGCGGTCGCACCATGAGGTGTTTTTAGACTTCGATGGGAGGAACGAGCTAAGAACCTATAGATAACACGCCTATGTTAAGTTCTTATTTACCTCGTTCCTCTGAACTGGTCAATTTCGGCTAACCGTCTAAGCCTCTTTATTGTTAACCGGATTCGCGTAACTTGCTACGAGAAAACGCTGGGCACCAACTGGTAACATCTCAAGCTTTGCTGCTAGTTGAGACTTGACGTCATCTGTAACACTCTCATCTTCACACCCTGCAGCAAGCAGGTTGATAGGGAATACTCGATACTTATTGTGAATTTGGCGGTCGATTTCGTTTGCTAACTCGTCTGGCGTCTCAAATTCTTGGTCAATTACATCACCAAATGCGACATGCACTTTACCTTTGTAACCCACGATACCTTGGATGATGCTTTCAATGTCTTCAAACTCACCTTTTTCGTAGCTACCGTTCTCTGATTTTTCATACAGCTCTTTGGCTTTCGCAATGTCGCAAGGATCGTTTTGATATGAAATTGATACTGGCACAATCTTCAATGAACGAGTGTATTCACCAAAGCTAATTTTTTGCTTACGACCTTCAACATGAAACATCTTTAAGATCGCTGGGTCGGTGAAATCATTACCGTCTTTAGCTCGGCCTTCTTTTTGGGCAATCCAAATAGAGTTGCCAGTATCTAGAGAGTGTTTGATGTAGCCTGATAGCTGGCCAAGTGCTTTCATCATTTCACGCGGGGCTTTGGCTGAGCGTTTAACAATGAAGCTCTTATTCAGTCTCATTAGCTCTGTAGCACACGGTTTCTTTAGCAGGTTATCACCAATCGCGATACGTACAGTACGATGATCCGTTTGATGTAAACCATAGTTAACGAGCGCAGGGTCCATCGCAATATCACGGTGGTTAGAAACAAATAAGTAAGATGTGTTTTTGTCCAGTTTATCCAAACCAGAGAAGGTGACACCATCAGTCGTTGTATCCAACGTATCTTGAAGGTATTTCTTTACTTCTAGCTGAATGGCTTCCACAGAATCCAGTTTACTCCACTTCGCTTTTAAGTAGACACGGATAATCGGACTCATGAGTGTTTTGAACCACGCCGCTTTGTCTGCAAAACGGTGGTTTAAAATCGCGCTGATAAACTCATCGTCTTTGATCAGGCGGTCCAGCGCTGCTGGAATTTCTTCGTCATTGTATGGACGAATTTCAAAATAAGGATCTGTATTAGAAGTCATTGTTCACTACATTTCAAAAAAAGCTGGCACATTCTACGCGGAGTTTTGCAAGCCCGCAGCATTTCTCCCCATACTTTTAACATGGTCATACCAGTAACATCACAAGATAATCCCCCAATTTGCCTTTATATCTGGTTGGCATTTGGGGGGTTTAGCGTTACCCTTAGCGCCCCGAAAACTCAGGTCTTTCTAATGAACTACGCGATTGAATTTCACAACGAATCATACTCCCTTCTCACCACAACAGCTCGAAAGAAGGCGTTAAAACACAGCTTGTTAACCGTTGTTGAAGGGCTCGCAACCATCAGATTAGGTAAACATGAGTATGCCATTGAGCCGGGTAACTCTTTTTGGATTCCTCAAGGATGTTTGAGTTCCATCACTTATTTTCCAAACTGTATTGTTATTCGTTGCGATTTCTCTGTTCGTTTGCGAGATAACTTTGCTCCGCAGGCTGGTTTTGTTGAGCGCTCTCTTCTGCTTCAAGCCGCACTTGAGAAAATACAAGTATGTGACGCAGAAACGTCACTTCACAATGATCTACTGCGCATTATCAAGCATGAAGTGCTCGACGTTGAGCCGAAAATCATCACATCTAAAGTAAGCGAAGCCTTGAAGCAATGGAGCCCGCAGAGTAAAGATCAGGCATTAAAGGAACTCCATCTTGCTCTATTGGTACGAGAAGCTCGAAAGAGAACGCTTTCTGGCATTAAGAAAAGGCAGGTAGTTGAGGATTTGTTTGACGGCAGTGAGCAGCAATGTGATCAGCTAAGTGAACTGTTATTAGGCAAGAAACTGTAACCAAAGAAATTCAAAAGCGTGCACTTGGCACGCTTTTTATTGGTTCAGAAAGGGACTTCGATTTGCATCATCCAATTGGCGTCATAATAGTCATGCCATCGATAATCAAATCTCATTCGAGGCTCTCCATCCCCTTTGTCTCCAAAACCGACACTAAACATCAACCCATGGCTTTTTAGCCATTCTTCTGTCGTCATGTCTCTTTCAAAGTCTCTCAGCTCTTCAGGCATCCAAACACCTAACCCAAAGTAGTTCTTTTCCAAGCTTTGGGTCAATATTGGAGTATCTTCCGGCTTGATGGCCCATTGTTCCCAATAACTTTCTATCGGCTCATCCAAAAGGACTTTCGGCTTATACCACCTCAGAGCATCGGAACTTAACACACCGACACTATCAAAGAGCTCTTCGCACACAGACATCGTATTATCGGCAAATACAACAGAGCGATCCGATTCGTAGTTACATGCAGAATACGCCTGGCTTATAACAAGCAAGGAGCATGTACTCACTAAAATCGCTCTGAACATAGATCTAAGACCTCTTATTTACCGAACGGCATTGTCTTATATAAGCCTTCATCAATCAACATGCGCTTGACCGAAATCGTCGTATAACGGTCTATGCTTTCACCTTGGTTGATTGCATTTCGAATATCAGTGCTTCGGACTTTCAACTTTTCTGGACAAGCCATAACAGACCAACGCTTGGTAATTTCTTCTGCTTTATAAAACTTAGCAAATTTGAAAAAATTATCAGGACCAATAACAAAAGTTATATCGGCCGTCGGATAAATTTCTTGAATTTTTGTCAGCAACGCAAAAGTCGTCACACTTTGCTCAGGTTGGTACAAAGTTTGCTCCAAATCCGAACGTTGAACATTGGAAAGCGCCATATCCTTGATAAATGCATCGACAAGCCTGCACCGAGTTGGGTAATCCAACATGTCTTTGCCCCATGCGTGTGCAATGCTTGGTTCAAGAAGCACAACGTCGAAGTGACTCAATGACTCGATCACACTTTTGTGACCTAAACTCGGCGGGTTAAATGCACTACCAAAAACGGCGATTTTTTTCATATCCGGTGATTACCTGGTTGAAGAGAGTTTTCTAATCCAATGAATTCGGTATGATACTACTAATCTTTAGAGTTTTTTGACACTAATGCGACGTTTGTGAGCATCAAGTGAGTGTTTTATCACCATTTAAGAACCATGAGCGCTCGCCTCGGTATGAGCCTCTTTATACTGATTTGGTGTCTAATATATTTGCAGGAAAAGGAACCCGAAATGGAACAATCCATCCGCGATGAAATGCGTGTACTACCTTCTATCGACCCGCATTTCGAAATTGAACGCCGTGTCGCTTTTATTAAGCGTAAATTGCAAGAAGCAGGCTGTAAGTCTCTTGTTCTTGGCATCAGCGGTGGCGTTGACTCAACGACATGTGGTCGTTTAGCTCAACTGGCTGTAGACCAACTAAACGAAGAAGCGAGCGACAATAGCTACCAGTTTATCGCTGTTCGTTTGCCTTACGGCGAGCAACAAGATGAAGATGAAGCACAACTTGCACTTTCTTTCATCCAGCCAACGCACTCTGTATCGGTAAACATCAAAGCAGGTGTAGATGGCCTTCACGCCGCTTCTCACGTTGCATTAAAAGATACTGACCTTCTTCCAACGGATGCTGCGAAAGTTGACTTCGTGAAAGGTAACGTAAAAGCGCGTGCTCGCATGGTTGCTCAATACGAAATCGCTGGTTACGTTGGTGGCTTGGTTCTAGGTACTGACCACTCGGCAGAAAACATCACTGGTTTCTACACCAAGTTTGGTGATGGCGCGTGCGACATGGCGCCACTATTCGGCTTAAGCAAACGTCAAGTTCGTGAAGTAGCTGCAACACTAGGTGCTCCTGAGCAGCTAGTGAAGAAAGTACCGACCGCAGATTTGGAAGAGCTTGCACCACAAAAAGCTGATGAGGATGCACTGAGCCTAACTTACGAACAGATCGATGACTTCCTGGAAGGTAAGCCAGTATCGCAAGAAGTGAGCGATCGTCTTGTAGCAATCTACAAAATGACTCAGCACAAACGTCAGCCAATCCCAACGATCTACGACTAAAATGCGATTTTATTCCTGAGCGATTTCTTTCTGAATCTGCTCTGAAGTAAATAAAGAAAACGCCGCTAAGTTAGCGGCGTTTTTATTTGTTACGGTTTATTTTTTGGAGTTCAGTCCGTAAGTGTCACGTCCGTCTGCGGAATAGCACAACACGCGAGCACTTTACCCATTGCACGTTCTTCTGCGCTTAATGCAGGTACATCCGGATGATCGACCTGCCCTGATTCTAATTGCACCTTACACGCCCCACACAAGCCCGCACGGCAGCTGTTCGTGATACTCTTACCTGAACTCTCAACTTGCTCAAGTAACGTTTGTTGATTGTTCCCCATCAACTTAAAGCCATTGAACTCAACCTCAACACTTTTCTCAGGTTTGGTCGTCGCAACCGAAACGCCAAAGGCTTCTTGATGGTAGTTATCTTCAGGTAGCCCTTTTTTAAGCAGAAGGTTTTTCGCTTTTTGCATAAAACCATCTGGGCCACAAACGAACACTTGGCGTTGTTCAACATCTTTAATCTGTTTTATATGAGACAGGCTGATACGCCCTTTCAGACCAAACCAGTCCACCGCAGGCTGAGTTAAGCAGATCTTCACATCTAAGCCTGGATGCTGGCGTTTTAGTTCGTTTAACTCATCTTTGCACGGGATATCAATCTCGCTACTACATTGATGGTAGAACACCACGTCATCGAGCTGGTTGTGATCAGCCAAGTAACGCACCATCGATAGCATTGGCGTTACACCGCTACCGGCAGACAGCAAGAGTAGAGGCTGAACAGAGTGTTCTTTTAAATGAAATTGACCATCTGGCGTTTCCGCTTCCAATACATCCCCCACTTGCAGGTTATCCAGTAACGCGTTAGATACACGACCACCAGAAACACGCTTGACGGAAATCGCATAACGGCCTGGGCGAGATGGGCTAGAAGAAAGCGTATAACGACGCCCAACTTTCTTACCGTCTATATCCACTTCAATTGGTAAATGCTGACCCGGCAAGTATGTTGGCAACTGGCCTTTACTCGGCTCAAGCCATAAGGTGACGAAGTCACGCGCAATCTCTTCTCGCTCGACACAGGTGAGCGACATGCGATTAGGAGAGTTATCTGGATAGAACTCAGCTTCTTTGTATTCCAGCACTTCCACCTTGTCTCCCTGACGAATAATACCTTCGTTAAGGGCAACAAGGTTTTGACCGAAGAACACACCACCACGTTCATTAGCACGGAACTCTTGCAGTGTTTTCAACGGTTCTTTGCTTTCGCGGAAAGTGCCACGTTGAGTATTAACGGTGGTTAGAATGCAACGCTCACAAGGTTTCACTGATTCAAATTCGACTTCACCAATGCGAATGCGCTTCCATGAATCTTCTTCAAATGGCTTGGTATCGGACACCACAAGGTTGGTTCTAAACTGGTCCATCGAGTGCTGTTCAGAGCTTCTGCGATTTAGCTCTTCCAGTGACGCCTCACTGATCACAAGCACCGGATAGCCATCAGCAAAGCTAACGTTGTGGCCCAACTTCTCTCTTACACGATTAGATTGCTCACCAGTAAAAAGTAACTCAACGCGAAGACCTAACACTTTACTAAACCAATCATCTGCTTCGTCAGTGGTGGTGTATGCAGTAAAACTGTCTTTCCAAACCGTCGCGGGTGCTTCCTGCATTTTGAAATCTTGATAACGGATCTTTAATGGCTCTTCCCCAAGGCTGGTAAACACCACACCATCTGGCAATAACGCTGATTTGATGGTCACCATTTGTGGGAATTTACGGGCCGTCACCATTGAGCCATCTGACGTCGCAATCATAAATCGACGATCAAAACTTAATCCTTGTTTTTCAACCCAAGCGGAAGACAGCGCGACGCCTCCTACGGATTTCACTGGAAAAACATTAATTTGGGATAAAACTGATTGCGACATAACCTACTTCCTACAGGTGCTTTTTAATTGTTCTACTATCATATCCCCATAAGCTTGGTGACCCAAGTGTCTCGAGGTTACTCGGGGATAAAACTCCAATTTGCACGTGATATATTCATAAGGGATTCATTGTTGAGCTCTAGGATATGTGTCAGTGCGTCGCATTTTATGAATAACGTCCCATAAATTTGCACATTATTGACGAAATTAGGATTGCCAAGATGTGACATTGAGCACATAATTCGCCAACTTTTTGACACTAAAAATAACCTATCCGGAGCATAGACCATGGATACTAACAAACTGATTCTAATTCTACTTTGTATCTTTCTTCCACCAGTGGCGGTTTACATGGAAAAAGGTCTAGAGAAAGACTTCTTCATCAATCTAATCCTGACGTTTTTCTTCTTCCTACCAGGCACAATTCACGCGCTTTGGTTGACGATGAAGTAACCAGCTGAGCTCCTACCGTAAAGAAATGTGAAAAATGGGGTGAAATGGAAGAGCAATTCCACTATCATCCTGTCGCCTAAGCGCAAGCGTTTGCTCTTGAGGTAAATGCAGCGTTTAGGCTCCAAACATAACTTTTTAATGGTGGGAGCAATTAATGACAACACTGACTATTACTCGTCCTGACGATTGGCACGTTCACTTACGCGATGGTGAAGTTCTAAAAGATACCGTTCGCGATATTAGCCGTTATAACGGTCGTGCACTGATCATGCCGAACACCGTCCCACCAGTGACCAATACTGAAATGGCGCTAGCCTACCGTGATCGAATCCTTGCTGAGCAACACGGCGAGCAATTCGAGCCTCTTATGGCGCTGTACCTTACAGATAACACCACACCAGACGAAATCCGCAAAGCCAAAGCAACAGGAAAGATTGTCGCTGCAAAGCTCTATCCTGCGGGCGCAACCACCAACTCTGATTCTGGCGTAACCGATGCAAAGAACATCTACCACGTTTTTGAAGCGATGGAAGAAGTTGGCATGCTGCTTTTGGTTCATGGTGAAGTGACTCACAACCACGTTGATATTTTTGACCGTGAGAAGGAATTCCTAGACACGGTTCTTGCTCCTATCGTCAACGACTTCCCTAACCTAAAAATCGTTCTTGAGCACATCACGACTGCGGACGCGGCTAATTTCGTAAACAACGCTTCTGATAACGTTGCAGCAACCATCACTGCTCACCACCTGCTGTTTAACCGCAACCACATGCTAGTAGGCGGCATTAAGCCACACTTCTACTGCTTGCCAATTCTTAAGCGTAATACCCACCAACAAGCGCTTATCGAAGCAGCAACGAGTGGTAGCAAGAAATTCTTCCTAGGTACAGATTCAGCACCACACGCAAAAGGCGCAAAAGAGTCAGCTTGTGGTTGTGCAGGTTCTTACACTGCACACGCAGCGCTAGAGCTTTACGCTGAAGTCTTTGAGAACGAAGGCAAGCTAGAAAACCTAGAAGCATTCGCTAGTTTGAATGGCCCTGATTTTTACGGTATCGCTCGTAACACAGATACCGTGACGCTAGAAAAAGCAGCTTGGGATGTACCAGAAACGATGCCGTTTGGTAGCGACATCGTTGTGCCAATTCGTGCAAATGAAAAGATTGAGTGGGAAGTGAAGTAATCATCTCCACGAAATAAAAATGGGTCATGCCACCATATTCGATATGGAAACGCATGACCCTTTTCTTTTGGCTCCTTTAAGCCTTATGTCTACTGTCTACTGTCTACTGTCTACTGAGTAATTATTTACCACGAACTTTCTCTACTAAAGTCCAAGCTGCAACCACAACCAAGCCAGCGATGACACCAATCACACCATTAAGCAATGTCGGCACAATCGCCGTCGCAATTGTATGACCACGGAAATCCATGATGATCGGTTCAATCAGATGATGAATTGCAGGCACGTTATGGACAACAATACCGCCCCCAACAAGGAACATTGCCGCAGTACCCACCACAGCAAGCATCTTCATCAACTTAGGTGCAAACGCCACTAACGCTCCACCTAGCTTGGCTTTCAGTCCTTCACCATTTGATGTGCGTTCTAGGTAAAAACCTAAGTCATCAAGCTTAACGATGCCTGCGACTAAGCCGTAAACACCAATGGTCATCAATACCGCGATTAAGCTGACCACAAGAATTTGCGTTACGATGCTTGAGCCTGTCACCGTACCCAAAGCAATCACGATGATTTCTGCAGAGAGGATAAAGTCAGTACGAATCGCACCGGCGACCTTTCTCTTCTCGTACTCTTCAACCGATTCTCCGGTATTGAGCTCTTCTTTCTTCTCTTCATGTTGGTGCGCATGAGGAAAAAGCTTTTCTAAGATCTTCTCAGCCCCTTCAAAGCAAAGAAACAAACCACCAATGAGAAGTAATGGCATGATCAGCCAAGGAATGAAGGCACTGATCAACAACGCCGATGGCACTAGAATCAGTTTGTTTTTAAACGACCCTTTTGCCACCGCCCAAACCACCGGGATTTCTCGTTCTGACGCTACGCCAGACACCTGTTGCGCATTTAGCGCTAAATCGTCGCCCAGTACACCAGCGGTCTTTTTCGCCGCCATCTTCGACATCAACGCGACATCATCCAATACAGCTGCAATGTCATCCAACAGTGTTAGTAAACTTGCTCCAGCCATTTATTTATCTCTTTTATGGAATTGAATAAGTAACAAAATGTAACACCAATAAACTACTCAGCAAAGTTATGATTTCGCAAAGAATAAGGTCACAAATTGTGTTTTCTATTGCCGTGGCTTTGAGACAGGACTAGTCTTGTCTTACCTTTCACGCACACAAAAGAAAAAGTATAGATGAAAAGCGGATACACTTACCCAATTGGTACCCCAGGTCAGTCATGGGGTGAAGCAGAACGTAAAGCTTGGCGTGAGCAACGTGACGTAAAACGTAGCTACCAAGAAGAAGTCGTGACCAAAATTGATGCTCTTCGCGAGCGTTTTGATGTTGAGCAATACGGCGCACTCTCTTACGACGAAGCGCGCTTCCCTCTGTTTTGTATCAAGACTCGTAACTGGGATGCTGCAAAACCGGTTGTTTTAGTAACTGGCGGCGTACATGGCTACGAGACAAGTGGCGTACATGGTGCGCTGAAGTTTGTTGATACGCAGGCAGAGCGTTATGCAGAACACTTCAATATTGTCGTTGCACCATGTGTCAGCCCTTGGGGGTACGAGGTGATCAACCGCTGGAACCCAAATGCGATTGACCCAAACCGCTCTTTCTACGCAAATAGTCCTGCGGAAGAGTCAGCTAACTTGATTAAGCTTGTTGCGACCTTAGGTGATGTTCTAATGCACATCGACCTGCACGAAACCACCGATTCTGACGAGACCGAATTCCGCCCTGCACTTGCAGCACGTGATGGTCTTGAATACATCGAAGGCATGATCCCAGATGGTTTCTACACGGTGGGCGATACAGAAAACCCACAACCAGAGTTCCAAAAAGCCGTCATCGAGTCAGTAGCGAAGGTGACCCACATTGCCCCAGCGGACGACCAAGGCGAAATCATTGGCTCGCCAGTGGTGCAATTTGGTGTGATTAATTATCCAATGGTGAAACTAGGTCTGTGTGGCGGCGTCACCAACTGCACTTACGGCACCACAACAGAAGTTTACCCAGACAGCCCGAAAGTCACTGACGAAGAGTGTAACGACGCTCAAGTGGCGGCGGTTGTTGGTGGTCTAGACTACGTGCTCGCTCAGCTATAACAAGCGGTTCTTATATTGCTCCGGTGTTATGCCGGAGTATTTCTTGAACATAGCAATAAAAGGACTGGCTTGGTTGTAGCCCAGTGTCAACGCCACCTCTTTTACAGTCTGCCCCTTTCTCAGCAACTCCATCGAATGCAGGTAACGCACCCGCAATCGCCACTCGGTAAAGCTCATCCCCAATTCACTTTGGCAATGGCGAGCTAACGTACGCTCTGTAGTGTGCACCTTCTCCGCCCACTCTCCCAAACTAATTTCATCGGTTGGAGCTTCTTCAACAGCTTTTAAGATTGGCTCTAGGTACTTATTGTCAGTGGTTGGCAAGAAGTGATGCTCAACCTCTTGTTTGGCTAGCTGATCGAGAAGGACTTGGACAAGACGCTTATCTTCTTCGTTTTGAGCAACATTAATATCGCGCTGACGGAAATCTTCTACAATCGCCGAGACAATGGGCGTCACTTTGATCAAACTGGTTTTGGAGGGGAAGTGCTTCGTCAACTCTGGTGCAATATTTAAAGAGCAGTATTCCAATGGTTTGCGGTTATAGCTCTTATGTCGAATACCCGCTGGCACCCAAATCGCAAGATGAGGAGGAGCTAAGAAGCGAGTATCTTCCGCATCCATTTCTAAGATACCACCACTGATTAGTTGAACTTGCCCCCATGGGTGACTATGAATACGAGTTTCCGTATTCGACAGGAAGGCCTCAAAATTCATAAATACATCTGATGGTGCTCTATCAATCGATAATGACGGGTGAAGATTCCTAGTGCTCTTTTTCAAATTTGTCTTCCTATCGCTTACTATGTCTTTCCAGAGATACTTTTCATTATAAAGACCTGTCAGACTAGCGCCATCAATTATTCTGCGATGAGGTTCTCATGGTTTATTTGCTTCCGTTCTTTACTGTCATGATTTGGGGTGGGAATTCCATCGTAAATAAAATGGCAGCAAGTGCCATCGAACCGAGCGCAATGAGCTTCTACCGTTGGTTTGTTGCCATGGTGCTTCTAACACCATTTTG
Source organism: Vibrio sp. D401a (assembly GCF_030248515.1). Lineage (NCBI taxonomy): Bacteria > Pseudomonadati > Pseudomonadota > Gammaproteobacteria > Vibrionales > Vibrionaceae > Vibrio > Vibrio sp. D401a. The sequence goes on from NZ_JAHGAI010000034.1 coordinate 83,481, forward strand.
CTTACCTGCGGTGATCAGACAGCGTCATGTGATTCGTCCATACCTTGCTAAGCTAGCATGCCTAGCCCTACTGGGCATGGTACTAAACCAATCACTCGGCTATTACGCGGGTCTTACGACGACAGCTTCTAACATGGCCCTGATCACCTCTCTCGTCCCATTGATCAGTGTTTTCTTGAGTGTGCCTTTATTGGGTAAATCAATTTCCATGTTGAGCGTAGCAGGTGGTGTAATTTCATTAGGCGGCTTGGCATTTATGCTTGGTCATGGCGACATTTCCTACTTCCTTCACCAGGACATGACCCAAGGTGACAGCTTGATGTTGTTGGCAGCTCTTTGCTACGCGATTTATTGTGTGCTGCTTAAACGCTGGAAAATGCCTTTCAACAGCATGACTTTGGTTTACATGCAGGGCTTTTTCTCGTTAATAATGCTAGCACCATTGTGGTTGAGCAGCGATCAACTCCTGCCAAGCCAAAGCGCACTACCTTTAATTGCTTACGCTGGTATTGCCGCATCTATCTTTGCCCCATTAATGTGGGTGAAAGCGATTGATTTGATTGGTGCAGATTCAAGTGCCATGTTTATGAACCTAATGCCAGTGGTTTCGGTAGCCTTAGCTTCAACCATGCTTGGGGAGGAGGTACATGTCTACCACATCATTGGCGGCATGCTGGTTATCTCCGGCGTTATTCTTTCACAAATTAAGATTCGTAAGAAAGCACCCACTACGCCCCCAGAGTTACCCGCAACCTCTCAATAAGCGTTTAAAAAGCCATGGTCATCACCGTGGCTTTTTTCTATCGAACACAAACGGGTGGTAGCGTTGATAGAAAAGTTAATATTTTGTTGCATTGCCTATTCCAGATTCAACTCCTTACTGATACATTGAAATCAGTAACAACGCACAAAGGAATGACAGATGAGCAGTGGTCAAAGAGACATTACCCTTCGTTTTCTTGCTGAGCCAGGAGACGTTAACTTCGGTGGGAAAGTACACGGTGGCGCCGTGATGAAATGGATCGACTTAGCCGCTTACGCATGTAGCGCGGCTTGGAGTGGTAAATACTGTATAACTGCTTACGCGGGTGGTATTCGTTTCGTTGCTCCGATTCATGTTGGGAACTTGGTAGAGGTAAGTGCAAAGGTTATTTATACTGGTCGCAGTTCAATGCATATCGCGATTGATGTACAGGCTAGCGATCCTAAAGAACTTAAAAACCGCCTCACTACGCATTGTATCGTTATCATGGTTGCGGTAGATGAGGATGGAAAACCTACTGACGTACCTAAATGGATACCTGAATCAGCTGAAGACAAAGCTCTAGAGCAGTCGGCAATACGTCTAATGAACATGCGCAAAGAAATTGGCGAGGAGATGGAAGCTCACGTCAAGTATCTCAAATAGAGTGTTTAGTGTGGAGCGATAACTTCCTAAGCATACTCGCTCCTTAGCTCTCAAGGTTTTCTTTCTTTATGGCTTCATTTTGAGGGCTCAGCTCAGTTCCCTTCCCTTTCCACTGTCATATTTCTTTCACTTTGTTTTGCTTAAATCTCTGCACTGTCAGGAAGCTTGAGTTTAAGCCTTGAAAATAATTACAACTCTCAGTGAAACCACTCTTACTAATCTTAAAGCCGTAGAGTATCAATGGGTAAGAACCATGTATGTCGAAGGGTATAACGATGATGAAATAAACCATTACATCCAAACTTGCTTTGGAGGTGATGCTACTTTTGCCGATCTATTCCGTCGCGTCGCATTGCAACAAACAAGCATGTATACATTGCTTCAATACGTAGGGTGCGCGCCATCCAGCAAAGAGTTTTAACTTTCTCCTCGCACATAACGGAACCGAACAACCACCCACTATTTATGTGAAGTGCGACGCACAGCATTCTAACCGTACTGTGTAATCCTTTGCAAAACGGCTAATCTCACCTGACTAACCAAACGATTTATAGATATAAAAATGCCCGAGCTAAAACTCAGGCAATGGTTACAAAAACTGTTAGTGATTTTCATAGTAAGGAACAAAGCTAACAGCCAGCTATGCGTAACGCCAATATTGCTGATATTACTGATCGGCGGCCAAACCAAAAACGTAATATCGAAGCAAATACAAGGGCGACCAAGCGGTCGCCCTTATTCTTTTTATTCTTAATCCTTAGCGACCCACTAAGATTAACCTTTCACACCACCAGCTGTTAGTCCACCAACTAACCAGCGCTGTGCAAGCAAGAATACTACTGTGATTGGCACTGCAGAAAGAACTGCTGCTGCGGCAAAGTCACCCCACAGGTAGTTCTGAGGGTATAGATATTGCTGCATACCAACCGCTAGAGTGTATGAGTCTACATCAGAAAGCAGTAACGATGCTACCGGAACTTCACCAATCACCATAATAAATGACAAGATGAACACTACCGCTAGGATTGGCACAGACAGTGGTAGTAGTACCAGACGGAACGCTTGCCATGGTGTCGCACCGTCCAATGCCGCAGCTTCTTCTAGTGAAGAGTCAATGCTCTCGAAGTAACCTTTGATTGTCCATACGTGTAGTGCGATACCACCAAGGTAGGCAAAGATCAAACCACCATGCGTATTCAGGCCAAGGAACGGAATGTATTGTCCAAGCTTGTCAAACAGCGCGTACAATGCCACCAATGCCAGTACAGCCGGGAACATTTGGAAGATCATCATCGCTTGCAGGATGGTGTTCTTGCCCTTGAACTTCATACGAGCAAATGCGTATGCCGACGTAGTAGACAGTGCCACAATCAAGATTGAAGAAATGCCGCCAACCTTAACTGAGTTCCACAACCAAGTTAGAACTGGGAACGGAGGTGGTGTCACCGTGCCATCCGCATTGGTAACCGCAATACCTAACGCTAGTTTCCAGTGGTCCAGCGTTGGGTTATCTGGGATCAGGCTACCCGTTGCGAAGTTACCTTCACGGAATGAGATAGCGATGACCATTAATAAAGGGAAAATAATCAGTGCTAAGAACGCCCACATTGCGGCGTGCGTAGCCCATACACGATACTTTAATGACTTACCTTGTACCATTGCCATTGTGATGTCTCCTTAATCTTGAGCTACTTTAGTTACACGCAGGTTGATAAGTGCTAGTGCGCCAACCAACAGGAAGATAAGCGTTGCTACTGCACTTGCCAGACCAAAGTCCTGACCGCCCGCACCTTCAAAGGCGATACGGTATGTGTAGCTAACCAATAAGTCGGTGTAACCCGCAGGTTCTGAAGTTCCGATCATGTTCGGACCACCACCTGTCAACAATGCAATCAGTACAAAGTTGTTGAAGTTAAACGCGAAGCTGGCAATCAGGAGCGGCGTTAGCGGCTTGATCATCATCGGCAGCGTGATACGCGTAAAGTTAGAAACAAAGTTAGCACCATCAATTGCCGAAGCTTCATACAAGTCTTCAGGTATCGCTTTTAGTAGGCCCATACACAAGATCATCATGTAAGGGAAACCTAGCCAGGTGTTCACAATTAAGATCATGGTTTTTGCCATGAATGGGTCAGAGAACCACGCTGGGCTAATACCAAACAAGCCTTCAAGCAACATGTTGATCTCACCAAAGCTTTGGTTAAACAAACCTTTGAAGATCAGGATAGAGATAAACGCTGGTACGGCGTAAGGCAAGATAAGCAGCAAGCGGTAGATAGAACGACCTTTCAGTTCTTCCCATTGAACTACACTCGCTAATACCAAGCCGATAATCAGTGTAAACAATACTGATAGTGCAGAGAACAAAACCGTCCAGATGAAGATACTGATGAACGGCTCTTTGATGCCATCATCTTTCCATACACGTTCAAAGTTGTGTGAACCAATCGTTACGATGAAACCTGGAGAAACAGTATTGCCGACAAATTGACCGCTTTCATCGACTGGCTGGTAGTAACCCACTTCCATGTTAGGCAGTAGAGTTTCACCCGATTTATTGTTGTAAAGTGACTGACCATCTTCCTGTAGTGTGAACAGTGGTACCACAGCAGCGAACTTACGTAAGCCACTCATACGGATATCATCACCACTAGGCAAATGCAGATCGACGCTGCTCAGTGCACTACGGTTTTTCACGATCGTTTTGATCGGTTCTTTCTCACCGCTAATCTCTGTCACTGGCGTCAAATCAAGATCTGAGACTGACATACCTTCAAGCTGAAAACTTGGCGTAGCAAGTAGCTCACCACCTTTTTCAACTACGATCTGGTGACCTTGTTCAGTTTTATAAAGGGTAAATGGGTAGCTGTCGCCACTCTGATAAGTTCTGTCTAATAGGACGCTTTGAGCACGTTCCAGCGAGAGTTGGTTTTTCGCGCTGTAGTTGGTAAACGACAAACCAACGGTGTACGCCAATGGGAAAAGGATAAACAGAATCATTCCGGCGATACCCGGATAGATATAACGGTGGGCGTAGGTCTTTTTACTACCAAAGATATACAACGCCAATGCAGTAAGAATGAGCGTAAGCAGTGCAAACGCAATCTCACCACGAGAATACATTAGAATAGTAGCGTAACCATTTATAAAACCGATTGAGCCTAATAGTGCCCACTTGATAAACACTTTTTTGCTGCTCGGAAGGTTTGCATCTGGTGCTGTCATAGCATCTGTACCTTGAACTGACTGCATAGGGAACCTGCTAGCGATATAGAATAAATATAGAAAAGTAAGGAGGAGTTGCCTCCTCCTTAAAAGGTATTACTGAATTATTTTGTCATTTGTTTTTCTGCATCTGCTAGAGCAGCATCTACAGTTTGACGACCGTCTACAACGTTGATGATAGCGTTCTTAGCTGCACCCCAGAATGCGTTCATTTGTGGGATGTTAGGCATGATTTCGCCGTTCATCGCGTTATCCATTGTTGCAGCGATACGTGCATCTGAATCTAGTTCACGCTGGAATGAGTTAAGTGCTACTGCACCTAGTGGCTTGTCGTTGTTAACCTTGCGTAGACCATCGTTAGTCAGTAGGTAGTTCTCGATGAACTCTACCGCTAGGTCACGGTTAGGTGATGCTGTGCTGATACCAGCAGTTAGAACACCAACGAATGGCTTAGAAGACTGACCTTGGAACTTAGGAAGAGTTGTTACGCCGTAGTTGATGCCAGATTTCTCGATGTTGCCCCAAGACCATGGACCGTTGATAGTCATCGCAGCAGTACCTTGGTTGAACGCTGATTCAGATACTGAGTAGTCCATATCTGGAGAGATAACTTTGCTGTCAACTAAACCTTTAACGAAGTTCATTGCGTCTTTCACGCCTTCTTTCGCAATACCAGCGTCTTTCACATCGTAGCCTTCAGACGTGTATTTAAACGCGTAACCACCGTCAGCAGCCATTAGTGGCCATGTGAAGTACGGTTCTTTTAGGTTCCACATGATTGCAGACTTGCCTTCTTTCTTAAGTTTTGCATCTAGTGCAGCAACTTCTTCCCATGTCTTAGGTGGGTTTGGAACAAGGTCTTTGTTGTAGATTAGAGATAGAGACTCAACCGCTACTGGGTAGCCAATTAGTTTGCCATCGTAACGTACTGCATCCCATGCAAAATCAACGATGCCTTCTTGGATTTCTTTCGAAGGTTTGATTTCAGCAAGTAGACCTGCTTCTGCATAACCACCGAAACGGTCGTGAGCCCAGAATACGATATCAGGACCATCACCGGTAGCCGCTGTCTGAGGGAATCGGTCTTGAAGGCCATCTGGGTGAGCCACTGTTACTTTAATACCAGTGTCTTCTTCAAACTTTTTACCAACTTCTGCTAGACCGTTGTAGCCTTTATCGCCGTTGATCCAGATTGTTAGTTGTCCTTCTTCGATGGCAGCATTAGCACCAAAAGAACCCAAAGCAACAAGAGTACCTAGTGCTAGAGCGCTTAATTTTTTCATGTTCGTATCCTTTTTATATTTTTGATGTAGGGCGAGTCCATTGAGGTTCAGCCGTATTTCGACATATATCATCTGAAATTATCCAATATGTCTCATCCTCCTAATCCCTACGCCCTTGTAATTATGACGTATTTTCGTGATCTGAATCGCCAAGGGTTAGCGACCCAAATCACAAAATGAGCACTTCTTGTGATCGAATTCACCTTTGGGTCACGCAATAATGTGATATCCGCCCAACTTGCTCTCTACTCCTCCTTTTTCACTCCTCCCTGCCTACTCCCCCTGCAATTATTTCTATTGGGAGGATGTATCAGTGAACAGAATCTTAGAAACTGCAGTCATCCAAGAGTGGATGGTAAGAACCCTTTCCCAGCAGTACCTACCCTATAGGTTACAAGATTTGCTGGTTTTGCATTGCCATACGAGTGGAATGTCATTATTGGTGTTGTTTGTGGTAATTATTTCACGGGGGAGACAACACGAATAATGTGGGGGAGAGAAACTCGTACTTGGCCTTGGTGGGTAGCGCTCGTTAAGAGTTTTACATGAGCGCTACCCTGTTTTTCTTACCTCCATTAATAACTTACCAATTCCTACTGTTACTGCTCGCTAGATAATTCATATAATGATGAGCGGTGAATAATAAAAATTGATCGAGGACGAGCTACATGGCGAGTGTCACGTTAAAAAATGTTTGTAAAGCGTATGGCGACGTACTGATTTCTAAAAACGTAGACCTAGAGATCAACGAAGGTGAATTCGTTGTCTTCGTAGGCCCATCAGGTTGTGGTAAATCTACCCTGTTACGTTGTATTGCCGGTCTTGAAGACATTACTTCAGGTGACTTGTATATTGGTGACCAGCGCATGAATGACATAGAACCATCTCAACGTGGTGTTGGTATGGTATTCCAGTCTTACGCTCTTTACCCACACCTAAACTTATATGACAACATGTCATTTGGTCTTAAGCTGGCAAAAGCAGACAAAGCAGAAATCGACAAACGAGTTGAGCACGCGGCAGAAATCCTTCAACTTGGTCACCTACTAGAGCGTCAACCAAAAGCGCTATCTGGTGGTCAACGTCAACGCGTTGCAATTGGTCGTACCTTGGTTTCTCAACCAAACGTATTCCTTCTTGATGAACCACTTTCTAACCTTGATGCAGCATTACGTGTAAATATGCGTGCTCAAATAACAAAACTACAACGCCAGCTAGGCTGTACCATGATCTACGTAACTCACGATCAGGTAGAAGCAATGACAATGGCAGATAAGATTGTAGTACTGGATGGTGGTTACGTATCTCAGGTTGGTAAGCCTCTAGAGCTATACCACTACCCACAGAACCGTTTTGTAGCGGGCTTTATCGGCTCACCAAAAATGAACTTCATGAGTGTGTTCATTGATGAAGTAGAAGCGGAGCGCGTGAAAGTACAGCTTTCGAATGGCGTGTCATTCTGGATCCCAGTAGACGGTACAACTGTAAACCGTGGTGATCGTATGTCTCTAGGTGTTCGTCCTGAGCATCTACTTTCAGCATCTGAGTCTGACGCCACCATTCACGGTGAGGTAATGATTGTAGAGAAGCTAGGTAACGAAACTCAGGTTTACCTAAACCTTGAAGGCGCAGACGCAGACGTTATCTACCGTCAACCTGACACATTACCAGTGGAAACTGGTGATAGACTTGAAATTGGTATCCCAGCTCATCGCTGTCACCTTTTCCATAGTGATGGTCGCGCATGCCGACGCCTATACAAAGAAAATGGCATCGACGTAGAGTAAGAATTCAATCACCTTTGCTTGCTACCAATCCCTCTCATTCGAGAGGGATTTTTTATTTTCAAACCAATTAACCACAATCGCTAACTTAGACTCTCTACTTTGTTGTGAGATTAAATAAGTAACAGTAAACCTTAGTCTTTAATGCAAAGTCCTTCCTCTACCACTTTTTCCACTCAACTTTCCAAAAGTACCATTTTTTTCTTAACTCAACGGAATTCAGCTCAAAGCGAAATTTCATGCTTATTTCCACTTAACGAAAGAGTGTGAATTTCTACACTATTTTGCGCTATTCAGCTCCGCCACCCTTAGTTGTGGCACTTAGTAACAAGCCGAACTAGCCCTTCTAAACCACCCTATAAATCACGGATTTTGAGAGACGAAACTCAAGGGCGGTAGCATGCGTAAAAAGGAATTAGCTTATGAAACACAAAGGTTTGATACGCTCTCATGAAATGGAATTCGCCTTTCTATATAGAGTTGCAGACTTATTCGTCATTATTTCTCTTATGATGGTATTTCTCATCACAGGCCCTCAAACTGTCGCAAAAGACTCTATCATCCTATCTGGCGTAGCGAGCCTTTCATTTTTGGTATTAGCCGAGAGCGGCAAACTCTATCGCTCGTGGCGTACCAGTTCGTTTAAAGAGCAAGTCTTCATCGTTTGTATTTCTTGGTTTGTTAGCTGTGCTTTCTTGTTCATCGTTGTTTATTACTCGCAAACTTATACGCTGTTCAATAAATCACTCATCACAAGCTGGGTTCTATCAACACCAATCTTCTTAATTTCATGGAGACTGATTGTGCGAAGCTTGCTCTCTTACCTACGTAAGCAGGGATACAATACTCGCACCGCAATTATTGTCGGACAAACACCTCATGGGCTTACGCTAGCTCAAGAACTGAAAAAACATGGCGAGCACGGCGTCGTATTCGATGGATTCTATGATGAACGCACACCGGATCGTCTTCCTAAAACGCCGAGCTATCCAATTAAAGGTAACGTAGCCAGTGCTCTTGAGCGCGCTAAAAATGGTGAGGTTGATTACGTCTATATCGCAATGCCAATGCATGCAAACGAACGCATTACGACTTTCTTAAATCAGTTTTCTGACACAACGGCGAACACCTATCTTATTCCCGATTTTTTCACCTACAACTTACTTCATTCACGTTGGGATCAAATTGGTGACGTACAAACATTAAGTGTTTTTGATACACCGTTTTCTGGCTTTGCGACGTGGGTAAAACGAGTAGAAGACATAGTGCTATCGAGTCTCATCTTACTACTTATTTCTCCTGTTCTACTCGCTATCGCTTTAGGGATAAAGCTGACGTCAAAAGGCCCCGTTATTTTCAAGCAAGACCGATATGGGTTAGATGGCCGCAAAATCGCCGTTTGGAAGTTTCGCTCCATGACCACCATGGAACAAGGTAGTGACGTAAAACAAGCAACAAAAAACGACCCTAGAATTACACCATTTGGAGGATTTTTACGCCGAACTTCGCTTGATGAATTACCTCAGTTTATCAACGTACTGCAGGGCACTATGTCTATCGTTGGCCCGCGTCCACATGCGGTAGCACACAATGAAGAGTATCGTCAAATCGTTGACCGCTACATGCTTCGCCACAAGGTTAAACCTGGTATTACTGGATGGGCGCAAATTAACGGATACCGTGGAGAAACGGACACCCTAGACAAAATGGAAAAGCGAGTTGAATTCGACCTAGATTATATCCATCACTGGTCAGTATGGATGGACATCAAAATCATCTTTATGACTATTTTCAAAGGGTTTACTGGCTCAAATGCGTATTAAATCACTTGCTCTCGCCATGATTTCTTTACTGGTGTCTTACAACCTAAAAGGCGAGCCGATGTCGTACACAACGGAATCAGGAATAGAGCTCACTCCTAAACTAACGTTAGACTACGAGTACAATGACAACATCGCTAGGATCGAGAAAAACCATTCTTCTGCCGTATCGGTTTATTCCGCTATTCCAAGTATCGATGTCGCAATTGAACGCAACTTATACAAAAGCTTACTTAGCTATAAGTTGGATTCGGGGCTCTCTTCCGATGAAAGTAACGACTTCAATGATCATACAGTTAGATGGTTTAACCATTTCGAGTTCAATCATAGAAACCGATTTAATGTGCGATACCAGTATCAACGCAAACATGAGAATCGCGGTGAAGGTTTGACTGAAGGACAAGGTGACACACTTCCCGACCTTGTTTATTTTCAAACTCATCAGTTGAACACCAAATATCGATTTGGCGCCAACGGCGCACGTGGAAACATCGAGCTAGGTATCAACTACTTTGATAAACGCTATACCAACTACCGTGAGAACCTGCCATTTTCACAAACTAAAAAAGCTAAGTACAACGACTTTCGGTCGCCTTCAATGACAGCTGAGTTCTATATGAGAATGGCCGCTGATACTTATTGGTTGATTGGTACCGAACAAAAGAAAACAACCTACATAACACCTAATCCAAACCAAATCTCTCGTGACGGTTTATCTTCAACGTATTTTACCGGTGTAAGTTGGGCGATTTCCGGAAAAACAACGGGGGTTGCACGCATAGGTGTACAAGACAAACACTTTGATTCAGTGCAGAGAGAAGACTTTACCGGCCTTAGTTGGGATATCGGTGCAGAGTGGACACCACAAAATCAAACTTTAGTCAGCCTATCAACCAAACAAGCGGCAATCAATCCAGATCTATATGGCGACTACAACCTACAAACCCGCGTTCATTTGACGATTGAACACAATTGGAACAGTTACCTTAAAAGCGACTTTTCTACTTCCTACCTCAATGAAGACTATACCGGAGTCGACAGAAAAGAAGACTCATACACATTGAAGGTAGGAGTCGATTACCAGTTTAGACGCTGGCTTAGTGTTAGTGGCCAATGGCAATTCATAGAAAAAGAGTCTAACTGGGCTGGTTATAGTTATGACCAAAATCTGTGGTCTCTCGCTTTTAACCTTTCCCTGTAGCAAGGATGGAACAACATGTTCAGAAATATTTTTATCTTATTTTTCAGCCTCATACTCACCCCCGCACTAGCCGAACCTATCGAGCAAAACTATGTTCTTGATACGGGAGATACTATTTCGATTCAAGTCTACGGTGAGCAAGACCTGTCCATCGAACGCATTCTGATTACTTCTGACGGTTACTTTGACTACCCCTATTTAGGCCGTATCAAAGCGATACAAAAGACACCCAAACAACTAAAGGAGGAACTTGAGGCAGGCTTAAAAGGCGACTATTTGGTCACCCCTAAAGTCATGGTTACCATCACAAGTTTTCGCCTATTTTTTGTCAACGGCGAGGTAAGAAAACCTGGTGGTTTTGCATATCAACCTGGATTGACCATCGAGAAAGCCATCGCGCTAGCAGGAGGCTTAACCGATCGAGCCTCACGAACGCAAATTCACCTAACGCAGCACTCTACAGGAAAAACTATAGAGAAAGCGAAGATGACAAGAGCAGTTAAGCCAGGCGACATTTTGTTTATCGATCAAAGCTTTTTTTAATTCGCAGGCAACACCAATGAATGGAACTCACATGACAAGCCCTCAATCAAATACCGCTGAACTCATTCGCTTTAGCCTGCATTGGCAAACACTAAAAAAGCACTGGTTTAGTATCGCACTATTTACACTGATCTTTTCTTTAGCCTGCACATGGCACATCTACTCAAAAAAGTCCGTTTATCAAGCGACAGCTACTCTACTTATACAAGAGCAGCAAAAAAGTGCTCTCTCCATTGAAGAAGTCTATGGTGTAGACACCACGCAAAAAGAGTATTTTCAAACGCAAATTGTAATACTGAAATCCAATCACATTGCTGAAAAAATCATCAATGAGTTTGAGCTCACTCGCCACCCAGAGTTTACTGGAACAAGCAAAGTCAAAAAGCTGTTTAATCAGCTTAAATCGATACCATTTGTTCAGCAGGCCTTGAATGTATCACCAAATCCTAAAGAAACATCACAGTACTCAAACACGTTTTACCAAGCACTCCATTCATATAAGCGCAAGCTAGATATTGAACCAATACGAAATACACAGCTCGTAAAAATACACTTTCGCTCAACTGACCCACAGCTAGCTACCGATATCGCCAACGCCATAGGACAGGCCTATATCGAATCTAATTTTGAAGCCAAGTTAGTCGTGACACAGAACGCGGCTTCTTGGCTAACAAACAACGCTAGCAAGCTAGAAGACCGTTTGCGCGCATCAGAATTAGCATTACAAAATTACCTTCTTCAAGAAGGTCTGATTGATATCAATGGTATCGATGATATCTACGCTAACGAACTAGAAGAGCTCAATAAGAAGCTAAACATTGCCGTTAATAAGCGAATTGAGGCACAAACTCTCATCGAGCTACTGCAGAATAAATCATCACAAAACCTGGATAGCTTATTATCCATCAATGAATTTGCAAACCACGCGCAAATTAGAGATTTAAAACACTCTGAGGCTCAAGTTCAAAAGTCGCTGTCTGAGCTTTCACAGCGATATGGGCCCAAACACGACAAAATGATTCAAGCAACAGCACAGCTTAAGTCTATTCAAAGTCGAGTACGTCAGTTGATCCAAGAACTGTCCATGAGTAAGCAACAAGACTTATTGGCAGCACAGGCTCAGGAAAACCTTCTGCGAACGGAACTAAATAACAAAAAGTCTGATTTCCAATCCCTTGGGAAACAAAAAGCAAAATACGACCAACTAAAAAGAGAAGTCGAAACCAACAAAAACCTGTATGAAACATTCTTGAGCCGCCAAAAAGAGACAACCGCAACTAGCGACTATAAGAATGTAACCGCTCGATTTACCGATCAAGCGATCATCCCTCTGCTACCCGTGGCTCCAAAGCGCATCAAATTGGTGGCTATCGCATCAATATTTGGATTCATCATTGCCTGCGTGTTAGCCGTTATCATTGAAACACTGAGAAACGTAGTAAGAACACCGCAGGAAGTAGAAGAAAAACTGGGGGTGATTTGCTTAGGCTCAATACCTAAAGTTAAACAGTTTAAATTACGCAAAAACGGTATTGATCACCGCGCATATAATCATGAGAAAGAGACGCTGTTCAGGGAAGCTTGTCGCTCAGTTCGTACTTCCTTACTACTTAAAATGGTGAACAAGAAACAGCAGGTCATCCCTTTCACATCAGCTATTCCGAAAGAAGGAAAAACGTCGACCGCCATCAGTATGGCGATGTCACTTTCATCGATGGAAAAGGTAATCATCATTGATTGTGACCTAAGAAGGCCTTCGGTAGCCAAACGCTTTGAGCTACCAGAAGATAGCATAGGCTTAACACACCACCTAACCATGGGGATCCCATTATCAGACTGTATTTATCATATAGATGATACAGAACTAGATGTATTACCAGCAGGTCTCCATGCACCAAACCCACAAGAGCTTCTATCTTCGCCTCAGTTTAAATCCCTGATAGAGCAGCTTTCGACTAAATATGATCGAATTATCATTGATACTCCGCCGCTTCTGTCAGTCTCGGACGCGCTCATTTTAGGCAAAATCGCAGATGGTTTGGTTACTGTCATTCGCTATGAATCAACCAAAGTTTCACTGGTTAAACTCGCCCTTTCAAAGCAGTTTAACCACTCAATTCCTATATTAGGCTCGTTAATTACTCAGGCTCAATTCGATATTGGTGAAACACAATATATAAAACTATACGCACACCAGTAATTATACGGGAACCGTTTACATGAAAATCTTACATATTATTAATGACTTATCAAAAAATGGTGGAGCACAACGATTCCTAATAGACCTCGTATCGCACTATGACCCACATTTCGAGATCAAGGTTTTAATCCTTTCAGATGAAAATGAGTATCAGGCGGAGCTAAAAGAGTGTGGGGTTCAATACCTAAGTTGGAAATCCCTAACTTTTCAACAAAAGTGGAACCTACTGCGTTGGCCAGACCTAGTCCATGGTCACCTCTATCCTTCTATCTATCTAGCCCTACTCGCCATTGGAAAAAAAAGGTTACAGACCGAGCACAACACGACAAATCGCAGAAGAGACTACCCAATGCTCAAATTTATGGAGTATTGGTTGTATAAAAGTTTCGACATGACCATTTGCATTACGGGTCGAGTTCAAGAAGAGCTCATTAGGTTCATGCCCCGATACCAAAGCAAATATAGCGTCGTTTACAATGGTGTTGAGTTAAGTAAATTTACAATGCAGCCGAAAATCCGCAGCGCTTTTGCTAAAGATAAAGTGTTCAAAATAGGCATGGCTGGCCGCCTACATAACTATAAGGATCACGAGTCTTTATTACGGGCCATGCAATCTTTGCCGCAGAATTATGAGCTGCATTTAGCAGGTGGAGGCCCTAAGCAAGAAGAGTTGCAAGCACTCGCTACATCGTTAGGAATAGAGCAGCGAGTACACTGGTATGGTGTTATCTCTGATATACCGAATTTTTTAAATAGTTTGGACGTCTACGTCCAGTCATCTTTGGTAGAGGGGTTTGGCCTAGCCTCTGTTGAAGCGATGGCAAGTGGATTGCCCGTATTGGGCTCTGATGTTCCAGGGCTCGATGAAGTAATTGGCGACTCACGCTACCTTTTCCCTACAGGATCGCCCACTTTACTTGCAGATAAAATTCTTACCATCACCAATGATATCGACACATATAACGAGGCGAGCCGTTACTCCGTAGAGCGAGCCAGCCTATATACAATCGATAAGTTTCGGGAGGGATATTATGCAGCCTACGCTCAACTATGTCCCGAGAAGTAAGTCATATAGTTATTTGGCTGCGTTGATCCTGGCTTTATTTTTTATCCCCGTAAAAATATCAATGTTTGGCGTAAAACTGGCGCTCTCCGATATCGCCAGTCTTGCTTCACTTGGCCTCTCATTGCTTATTATTCTTGAAGGGAAAGCCACAAGGCTCTATCACCCATTTTTTGGCTTTATACTCTGCTTCATTGCCTATATCGGGCTTAATGGTTTATTAAATCAAGTGCCTGCTAGGTTTGTAATAACAGAGGTAATTCAATGGCTAGCTATCTTAAGCCTGCTCAGTATTCTCTATGCTTACAAGTGCTTTGAAGACAAACTCACCATCATTTGCTTTATTCAATGGCTGTTTTTGATTTGCTTCGTTGTCGCAGCATGGCACTTCATACAAGGATACCAATCTGGCTTTAAGTTACTCGGGACCAGTAAGTATGCATTCGGTGCACTCTGTGCCCTACTTTACATCTATCGCAACCATGTGCCTTGGTTCAAAGTTATGATGCTATGTGCCTTTGCTATGCTGATTCTTTCCCAAGAGCGAAAAGCACTACTCGCATTTTTCTGCATGGTCACTTTTGATCAAGTGATATTACAAAAAGAGCTAAATAAACGGTCAAGCAACTTGCACTTTGTTTTGCTCATATCAACCTTTCTTTTAATCGCTTTGGCCTTCTGGTCTTTTTTCCTTTACTTCGGTTCAGAGCAGTTGTCAGAGCTACTAGAAATTACCCGAGAAGACATCGTTTTTGCTAATCAAAGTGAGGCCCGCTGGGTATCTAATTTACATAGAAAGCTATTGTTAGTTAATGGCACTGACATTTTGATGAATAATATTATGCTCGGCGTCGGTGCAAAAATGCTTCCTTCTTATATGATCAATTACTTTACCTACGACCAACTCGCTATTTATACCCATAACTTTATACTCGACACATCTATTGAGTATGGTGTGATTGGTATTGTTCTGTTATTTGGAGGTTATTTATCTTTCATTTTAAAAGGGTTGAAAACACTAGATAAAAACAGATCAACGGTACTACTTTCTATCTACGCATTAATAATGGTCTTTTTTGTTGCTGTTAATACAACCATTATTTTACTGCTTTTGATACCGGTAGCCATGAGCCAACACTCACATGTATTTCAAAGCAAATTTACTGCAATCTCTGAATGAGATTACTATTTAAAAATCAAGGAAGAATTAATGAAGTATTCTATTCGTCGACAATTAGAAAAAAATAAATATCTTAATGATGAAAATTTTGTACTTGTTTATCAAATGGGCAAAGTTGGGTCGTCTTCGATCGAGCACTCATTAAACTTAAACAATATCCCTAGTTACCATATCCATACATTTGATGATCATGAAGAGTTTCACATGTATCACAATACCCATGATGTCAAAAAGTTTTTTGAGCCGACCAAGAGATTTGCTTACCGTATGGTTCTTAAGCACCGCAGGCACTTGCTTCAAAAAAGAGATAACTTAAAAATAATCACATTGGTTAGAGATCCTGTTGCTACGGTCTTGTCACGTTTCTTTCAAGACTTACATATACAGTTTATCGAAGGAAAAAAGAACGAATCTATCCATAAGGATATGAATGAAACTTATCTTCACCTCGAACATTGCTTTGATAATCACATTAATAAAAGCTACTTTTCAAATTGGTTCGATAATGAACTAAAGAGAAATTTCAACATCGATATTTTCACCGAAGAGACGGACTGTTCACAGCCATCTTTCCGATTCACCCACAACAATCGGGATGTTCTATTAGTTAAGTGCGAATCACTATCAAATCTGAATAATGAATTATCTGAATTTCTTCAGATAGACGACTTTGAATTAAAAAACAGTAATGAAGCCAAAAACAAATGGTATTCAAACATATATGCATACTTTAAGAAAAGGTATGACTTCTCAAAACTATTTTATATGTACGATCTTCCTCTTTATCGCCACCTCTACTCCGCTCAGGAAATAGATCAATTTAAGAATAAGTGGCTAACGGCGATGGAAGGCACTCGATAATGAAAAAGATTCTCCACATAACAGAAGCATTTGGTGGCGGAGTGCAAACCGCACTTTATAGTTATCTTCAATCTTCTCGAACTGAGCCATACCAACATTTTCTCTTTGCCCGTGCTCGCCAAGAAGATATGACTAGAGAAGGAGGCGAAGACGGTTTTAGTCACGTTCAATGGAGTCAAGGTAATGTCCTCCAATTTATGATGGATGCAAATAGGTTTATCGATCAAGTTCAGCCCGACATTGTTCATTTGCACTCAAGCAAGGCTGGATTTCTTGGTCGTTTCCTCCGTTTAGGTAAAGCGCAGCTTGTCTACACGCCACACTGCTACTCATTTGAACGTAAAGACATTACTCCTCTTGAAAGAGCGGTTTATCGGACTCTAGAAAAACTCTTGATTCGGCGTATCGATGTTGTTGCAGGTTGCAGTCAGCGTGAATGTGATTTGGCATTACAGCTAGGAGCCAAAAAGTCAGAGCTGTTAAACAACTTCGTGACGTATACCGATATTGCTAGTTCCCCTTCTATCGATACAGATACCGTAAAAATCACAATACTAGGTCGCGTAGCACCCCAAAAAGATCCTCAATTTCTGATTGATACTCTTACAGAGCTAAAACATCTACCGGTAGCTAGGAAGTACACCATTAATTGGATTGGTGGAGGAGACAATGAGCTAGAAGCGGCGCTGAAAAAATGCGGTATAAACGTCACTGGTATGCTGCCTCGCGATGAAGTAATGATTCGGCTAAAAGAATCCGATTTATATTTACACACTGCTGCTTGGGAGGGGATGCCATTAACGATCCTTGAAGCATCCAAACTGCACGTCCCAATGGTAATCCGCTCTATAGGGGCAACCGAAAATCTCAATTACCCATTTTTGGCTAAAACATCCGTCGAAATGGCTAAGCAAATCGCTCACTGTATAAATAATTATGATGAGATAGATTTCAAGCGTTATTCACAGGAGGTCAATCATTCTTTCAGTGAAAATAATCAACGCCTCGCACTCGTTAACATCTACGGGTAGCAATGCAAATTAGAGCCTTTAGTTATCTAAAAGAATATAGCCGCTACAAAGGTAGGTTATTCAGCTCGCTGGCAATTGCTGGAGCGTTGAGAGTGGTTAGCTCAGCTTGCGCTATTTCACTAACCATTTTGGTGGCGCATATTTCAAATGCTCAAACCACAGGTGAATTTTTCCTTATGTTCAACCTGTTGTTTTTTCTATCTATCGTTGGTCAGCTCGGATATGACCATGCCTTACTGAAAACGAATGCAATTGCTCATAGTCACCAACACAGAACACAGCAATGTAAAAATCTTCACGTAGCTCTACAAAATAGTCTGGTCTTCTGTATCGTTCTTTGCAGCTTATCGTTCATGGCTTTTCGATTGTTTATGCTGCAAACAACGATACCAGAATTGGCCTTTATAATGATGCTTTGCGGTGTACCACTGGTCGCTTTCAGCCAGCTTATTAGTCGCGCCTTGCAGGCACAGAACAAGCTGTTTTCATCGTTGTTTTCATTTCAACTTGGAATTAACAGCTTAATAGTATTAGTGCTAATCAGCATACCGCTAAAAAGACCATTAAGTAGCGATGAGCTTATGGCAGTTCTGCTAACAGTAATTGCAGTAGTGGCGATACTCTCCACCATTTTTGGAATCAAATCCGGTGCTCTTACTTCGATAAAGCCAGCACGCAACGGAGCATTGACTAGGTCTGCACGGAAAATATGGGCAGGGAATGTTGTCCTACACTCTACACAGTGGCTTAGCCTTCCGCTAGCAGCGACGTTAGTGACATCAAGTGAACTGGGCTTACTCGCAACAGCTCAAAGAACATCACTTGTTGTCGGTTTTATACTAGTCACAATTAACTTCGTATTTGCACCGAAATTTGCTTCTTTTTATCAACAAAAAGAGCTCAACAAACTCAAAAAATTGAGTCAGGTATCTTGCCGATTAAGTCTAATCGCATCGATACTGCCTGTGCTAGCTTTACTCTTCTATTCTGAGTACATCATGCGATTGTATGGTGACGAATTTGCCTCAGCAGCGTCTATCTTAAAAATACTCTCGCTAGGGCAAATGGTTAATGCGGCTACTGGCTCAACAGGCTGTCTCTTACTGATGACAGGATTTGAAGAAACAGTAAGAAAAATCTCCTTTACTTCATCATTTGTTCTCATACTTTCGCTTGTTATCCTCACCTATCTTTATGGTGTAATCGGCTCCGCGTGGGCAATGACGATTAGTATGACACTGCAAAATCTACTATCCCTTTACTACGTCAGAGTGAGACTTGGATTTTCACCCATAGGCTAACAAATATGTACCTCTCGATTTCACGAATCATTTTTATCATTGTCATTCTCATCGCCTTGTCTCTCACTACATGGAAGAGTTCAAGTTTTTATCATCCAGAATACCTTCACTTCGAGAACTTTTTTGGAGGATCCGTTACATTTCATGCCCTGTTTAGCTTCTTAATTGGACTCACCTCCGTATTCAGTTTTCCGGCTCTCGCTCGTACGACAGGCCATGACCTTTTTGGGATTCGGCTCCTAATCCTTTTACTGCTCATTGTCTCCTTAGAGGAGTTCAGCCAACTATTTATTTCAACTCGCTCTTTTAGTTTTGATGACTTAAGCACTAACTGGATCTGGATTATATTAGGTTATTTCTGTGCCAAACTTATGAAACTCATTGTTAAACAATAATATTTTCGGCGCACTCACACTCTAAAGCAACAAACTACATGCCTCGAAATAGCAACTCAACATAGGTGTCTTTGGTGAGCACTTTTTTGGATATTTTTCTTAAAGGGCGAGATATACTCTCGCCCTATTACATTAATATGAGCATCGGTTATGTCTTCACATCCAACTAAAATCACGTTCTTTGAATTCCTAACGCCACTTATCACTGCAGGTAAAAAGACGATCACGATTCGTGATGAATCAGAAAGCCACTACGTGCCAAACACCGAAGTGGAAGTATTTACCCTAGAAACAGACCGCAAAGTATGTGACATCAAAATCCTATCAGTTGCACCACTGAAGTTTGATGACATCAACGAGTTCCACGCAGAACAAGAAGCGATTGAACTGCCAAAACTGAAAGAGCTTATTCGCGAGATCTACCCGAACATCGATGAGTTGTATGTCATTGAGTACGAGCTGATCAAGTAAGAACCATAAATTACTAGACGACTGGTCTAATCGCTTTTATAGTATTGCTCATGAACGCAAAAACGAACGATACACGCCAACACATTCTCGATGTCGGCTACCAATTGGTAGTGACCAAAGGTTTTACCAGTGTTGGACTCTCTGAACTGTTAAAGGCAGCGGATGTGCCGAAAGGCTCTTTCTACCATTACTTTAAATCGAAAGAGCAATTTGGTGAGGCATTGATTGAAGATTACTTCTCTCACTACCTTAAGATGATCACAGCCCACTTTACTGAAAGTGAAGGCTCTGGTTGCGACCGCCTTTTGAGCTATTTCGAACGCTGGATGGCGATTGAAAATGGCCAATGTAACGCCAATAAATGCTTAGTGGTGAAGTTGAGTGCTGAAGTCTCTGATCTTTCAGAAGCAATGCGCGTAAAACTGGCTTCGGGAGCCACTCAAGTGGTGAAAACCATCGAAGATTGTGTCCAAGCGGGCATTGAAGACGGCTCTATCCAAGTTGAGTCAGCAGAGCAGACTGCCCACTTGATTTACCATCAATGGATTGGTGCAAGCTTACTCAACAAACTGTATCAGGATCGTTCCGGTTTAATGCGTAGCTTTGAGAGCACTCAAAGTATGCTAAAAGGCAAATAACGAACCACACTTAATCCGCCTTATCTTTACCCAAAAAGTACGGCGGATTTTTTAGGAATCAAAACTAGACGACTGGTCTAATAATTAATATAGGAACTTACCATGACCCAAACGCTCAACCGTCAAATCGTATTGGCTAACCGTCCAAAAGGTTCGCCAGTCCCAGAGAACTTCCGTTTAGAACAAACTGCCATCCCTACTCCGAGTGAAGGTGAAGTGCTTTTGCGCAGCGTGTATCTGTCTCTTGACCCATATATGCGCGGCCGTATGAATGAAGGCAAATCCTACGCTGATCCTGTAGAGCTAAACGATGTGATGGTTGGCGGAACCGTTTGCCAGGTGGTGGAATCGAAGAACTCTGATTTCCAAACTGGCGAATGGGTTGTGGCTTACACAGGCTGGCAAGATTACGCGCTATCTGACGGCGAAGGTCTGTTTAAGTTAGGCAATGAGCCGACGCATCCTTCTTATGCCCTTGGTGTGCTTGGTATGCCTGGCTTTACCGCTTATGTGGGTTTATTGGAAATTGGTCAGCCTCAAGCTGGTGATACCCTAGTTGTCGCTGCGGCAACCGGTGCAGTAGGCTCCATGGTTGGTCAAATCGGTAAGCTAAAAGGTTGTCGCGTAATCGGTGTCGCAGGCGGTGCAGAGAAGTGCCAGTACGCAAAAGAGACCCTAGGCTTTGATGAATGTCTTGATCACACTGCAGATGACTTTGCTGAGCAACTAGCAGCAACATGTGACAAAGGCATCGATGTCTACTTCGAAAACGTAGGCGGAAAAGTCTTTGATGCCGTATTACCTCTGCTAAATGTCGGCGCTCGCGTGCCACTTTGTGGTTTGATTTCTCAATACAACGCGACAGCATTACCAGAAGGCCCAGATCGTATGTCGATGCTGATGGGTAACATTCTGGTTAAACGCATCAAGATGCAAGGCTTCATCATTTTTGACCACTATGAGCAAAGCTACACAAACTTCGTCAAAGATGTAAACCAATGGCTAGCAGAAGGCAAAATCCACTATCGCGAACATCTAGTAGAAGGTTTAGAAAACGCGCCAGAGGCATTCATCGGTCTACTGGAAGGCAAAAACTTCGGCAAGCTTGTTATTCAAACCAATCAACCTGTATAAGAAAGGATTCTTCTATGATTAAACTGCATCATTTAAACCAGTCTCGCTCAAAACGTATCATTTGGTTGTTAGAAGAATTGGGGGTGGATTATGAGATCGTGCCTTACCTTCGTGACAGCGTCACCTTCCTTGCGCCACCTGAGCTCAAGAGCATTCACCCACTCGGCAAGTCACCTGTATTGGAAGATGGCGACGAGATCGTTACAGAGTCTGGTGCTATCACTGAATACTTAATTGAAAAGTATGCAGATGGACGTTTTGCACCAGAGCGTGGCAGCAAAGCTTACACGCAGTACATTCAATGGCTGCATTTTGCAGAGAGCTCAGCCATGGTTCCCCTGCTGCTCAAGATGTTTGTTGCTAAAGATGGCGCACAGACCAATTTCCTTGCGGACTACGCCGATGCGGAAACCATGAAAGTCATGGGCTACGTTGATCAAAGCCTAGAAGGGAAAACCTACTTTGTAGAAGAGCGACTAACAGGCGCAGATTTCATGATGTCTTTTGTCGTCGATGTCCTAAACAAGTTTGGCGTCATTGAGCGCTTCCCAAACATCCAACGTTATGGTGCACAGCTCGCGACTCACCCTGCGTTTACTAAAGCAGAAGAACTTGAGGTGAAATTCGGTTAATCGAGTTGAGGCCTTCTCAAACCATTGAGAATTTCTGCCTATTTGAACGATTTAGAATAGGCAGGAATTATTCACACAGACCACAGTTAGAAGTTATCTTTAATCCATACGACAAATAATGTTAATTGACACAAAGCCATTAATTAACAACCACTTAAAGCATAGGTGATACCTATCACACTGATTGCTAATAACAGTTTTTTTATTCTCAGTTGCAGCGCTATTCTCCTCGCATAACTTTCGAGCAGTTGCCGAAAAGTCGATAAATAATCACTATATTGCAAGGAAACTCAAATGAGCAAAAAACTGACTACGGCAGCAGGTTGCCCTGTCGCCCATAACCAAAACGTTATGACTGCTGGTCCTCGTGGCCCTCAACTACTACAAGACGTTTGGTTCCTTGAAAAACTAGCACATTTTGATCGTGAAGTGATCCCAGAGCGTCGTATGCACGCGAAAGGTTCTGGCGCTTACGGTACATTCACCGTAACTCACGACATCACTAAATACACTCGCGCTAAGATCTTCTCTGATATCGGTAAAAAAACCGAACTATTCGCTCGATTCACTACCGTAGCTGGTGAGCGCGGTGCAGCAGACGCAGAACGCGACATCCGTGGTTTCGCACTAAAATTCTACACTGAAGAAGGTAACTGGGACTTGGTTGGTAACAACACACCAGTATTCTTCCTACGTGACCCACTAAAATTCCCAGACCTAAACCACGCAGTAAAACGCGACCCTCGCACTAACATGCGTAGCTCTACCAACAACTGGGACTTCTGGACATCACTACCAGAAGCATTCCACCAAGTGACTATCGTAATGAGTGACCGTGGTATCCCAGCGTCTTACCGTCATATGCATGGTTTTGGTAGCCACACATTCAGCTTCATCAACGCAGAAAACGAGCGTTACTGGGTGAAATTCCACTTCAAAACTCAGCAAGGCATCAAAAACCTGACTGACCAAGAAGCTGAAGCGATCGTAGGTAAAGACCGCGAAAGCCACCACCGTGACCTTTACGAGGCAATTGAGCGTCAAGACTTCCCTAAATGGAAGATGTACGTACAGATCATGCCGGAACTAGAAGCGGATGAGGTCAACTTCAACCCATTCGACCTAACAAAAGTATGGTCTCAGAAAGATTACCCACTGATCCCAGTTGGTGAGTTCGAACTGAACCGTAACCCAGAAAACTTCTACGCAGAGGTTGAGCAATCAGCGTTCAACCCAGCAGCAGTAGTACCTGGTATCGGCTTCTCACCAGATAAGATGCTACAAGGTCGTCTGTTCGCTTACGGCGATGCTCAGCGTTACCGTCTAGGTGTGAACCACCATCAAATCCCAGTGAACGCACCTCGTTGCCCTGTTCACAGCTACCACCGCGATGGCGCAATGCGCGTTGATGGCAACTTTGGTTCAACACTAGGTTACGAGCCAAACTACAAACAAGAATGGGCAGAGCAACCAGATTACTCTGAGCCACCTCTACGCATCAATGGCAACGCTGATCACTACGATCACCGTGTAGACGAAGACTACTTCAGCCAAGCGGGTGACCTATTCCGTCTGATGAACGAAGAGCAACGTCAAACTCTGTTCGACAACACAGCTCGCGCAATGGACGGTGTGCCAGAGTTCATCCAACAGCGCCACGTTCAACATGCATACCAAGCGGACGAAGCGTACGGCAAAGGTCTTGAGGTTGCGCTAGGCTTAAACAAGTAAGCAAACGCTGTAATCATCACACCGAGTGATTAAAAGACATAAAAAAGGAGGTGCTCTAAAGCACCTCCTGATTACAAATCATTAATCACTAATCAAAAACCATGCTCAAGGAGATTCATTATGATCAACTTAGATTTCTTTAAGCTCTTTGATACCAAAGAACTGTTTATCTATTACTGATTCATCAACTACTGATTTTTAGCGACCGCTTTGATCAGTACTGATGTATCCATGCGACCTAAACCATCTCGTTGAAGGTCTGCGTATTGCTCATCCACTTTCTTAGTCAGTGGAAGCTCTAGACCCATTCGTTCTGCTTCTTGCAGACAGAAACCCAAGTCTTTGCGCATCCAATCAATAGCGAAGCCAAAATCGAACTTATCTTCCGCCATGGTATTTGCGCGGTTTTCCATCTGCCATGAACCTGCAGCGCCATGCTTCAGCGTTTCTACAACTTGAGCGATGTCCAAGCCTGATTTTTGTGCCAGCAACAAAGCTTCACTCAGCCCTTGTAAAACGCCACCAATACAGATTTGGTTTACCATCTTACAGCGTTGACCCTGACCGTTTTCACCCAGTAGCGTCATCTGCTTCGCGTACACATCCATTGCTGGAGACACACGGTCAAAGATGCTCTGCTCGCCGCCACACATGATAGTTAGAACACCATTTTCTGCGCCCGCTTGACCACCAGAAACTGGCGCATCAATGAAGTGATTGCCGTACTTAACACACGCTTCAGCCAGCTCAACCGCTAAGTCTGCAGAAGTCGTCGTGTGATCCACTAACACTGCATCCGCTTTCAAGCCAACCAGAATGCCTTCTTCACCGTAAACAACGCTACGAACGTCATCATCATTACCCACACAGGTGAAAACGATGTCACAGCCTTCTGCCGCTTCACGTGGTGTTTCACAAGCCACACCTTGGTATTCTTCAGCCCACTTATCGGCTTTCGCTTTTGTGCGGTTGTATACTTTGGTTTCAAAGCCCGCTTTACTTAGGTAACCAGCCATTGGGTATCCCATCACACCCAGACCAATAAATGCTACTCTTAGTTTTTCCATTGCAAGCCTCCTTGAATTCGAAATAAGTGACGTTTTGAAACTATTACTATTTGAAACCGTTAATATTTGAAACATGTTACTAAAGATTTCAGAACATTACTTGCAATAATTTCGTCTTAAATAAGCGCAACAAACTCAATTAAAGGCGAAGCCACCAAAAGTGATAATAAAAGCGTCACCATTGACGGAATCGCATCTTTCCAAGTATCAAAACGAAAATGGAAAAACATCGCACCAACTGAGGTGAAAACAATAAAACTTGCACCTATCGCACTTAACAAGTTGTTCGTCGATAACAAGCCAATTAACATCAAAATTGCACCCGTTACCTCGACCAGTCCAACCAAAAACATAGCGGCACGGTTCAGTCCATATTTATGAAAGAAAGCGAGCTGTGGCCCAAAAATCGGCTTCACCCAACCGATGATTTTGATAGAACTAGCAAACAAGAAAAATGCGATTAACAACCCTTGAATCAATACCATAATTTTAACTCCCGAACAGATAATGGAAGTATTAAAGCATTCCACTTAAAACTTAAGGAGGGTAGTATTTAGCTACTTATCATTCCAAACAGGAATGCATCATGGATAAATTTGATTGTTTGAAAGTCTTTTCTCGTGTCGCTCAGTTAGGTTCATTTACTTCCGCGGCTAACGAACTCAATACCACTCAGAGTGCGGTGAGCAAGAAGATCGCTTGGCTTGAGAGTGAAGTCGGCATCACCTTGTTTCATCGTCATGCTCGCGCTATCAGCTTAACTTCTGGTGGAAAACAATATCTCGAATTGGCGCAGACACTCACAGAACAAATGGATTCCTTCGAGTCGCAGCTTAGACAAGAGCAAGCGTCGGTCTCTGGCGAGCTCAAGCTTTCAGTGCCGAGTGCGTTTAGCGTTCGCTTATTATCTGCGCCACTGAATGAGTTTCTCAACCAACATCCAGAACTTAGCGTTGATGTGTCGGTTTCAGACAAGTTTGTCGATTTAGTTGAAGGCAATGTTGATATCGCGATTCGTGCCGCCTACCTAAAAGACTCGGGGTTAAAAGCACGTTGGTTGATGGATAACGAATTGGTTTACTTCGCCTCTCCAAGCTACCTCGACAAGCGCGACCCTATTCTTAGTGCTAACGATTTGAGTACGCACTGCTGCTTAACCTACTCACTCTCCAACCCATCCAACTTGTGGCGTTTCAGCGATGGTGATGAAGCCATTAAAGTCAAAGTGAAAGAGCAGGTTCGAAGTGATAGTCCTGAAATGTTGGTGCAAATGGCAAAGCTTGGGCAAGGCATCGCTGCAATGCCAAAATGGATGGTAGAACAAGAGCTTAATAACGGTGAGTTAATCCAAGTACTAACGCAATATCAATCAGTTAAGCTACCAATGTATTTGGTTTACAAAGATAGTGAGTACCAACCTCAGCGCATTCGCACTTTCATTGATTTCTTGGTTAAGCACTTTTCTCAGGGATAAAAAAAGCTCCACCAAAAATGATGGAGCTAACGAGCAGATAGCCGGGGGCTATATACTTAAGGGATTCTTTTCACCTGCAACAGTGCTGCGGCATTGAGCATCGCATCTTTAGTGCTGACATCCAGCACCTTCATTTTTCTGAAGCGCTCCGGCTCTTTGATGGCTACATCGTGAGCAAAGATAACAAACCTAGCCTTGGCGATATCTTTGTCAGTGATTCGGTTAATGATGCCGTTCGCTCCTTGCGTTTCGACCTTGATCTTAATGCCTAACGCACAGGCAGCTTTCTCTAATGACTTCGCCGCTAAGAAGGTGTGCGCCACACCTGATGGACAAGACGTCACGGCAAGAATGTCTGCTTCGCCCTCGCCTTGCACAGACGTGTAAGCTTGAGATTGACCAACCGGACTATCGTCTTCTGTGACTGTCTTCTTAAGCGCAATAACAATCAATGCTGTGGTAAGCGACCCTGCGATTGTGCCAACTATGTAGCCAATCTTGCCGTCAACGACTGGCAGTACAATCCAGCCGCCCCACGGAGCATGGTTAATAACATGGAACATAAATCCAATCACGTTACCGACAATACCACCAGCAACAATAGCAGGTAGTACGCGTGCTGGGTCTCCGGCTGCAAACGGAATCGCCCCTTCGCTGATACCAATCATGCCCATGATGCCCGCCGCTTTACCCGCCTCACGTTCATCACGTTTAAACTTACTTGGCGATAGGAAAGTTGCTAACGCCATGCCCAGAGGCGGGGTACAAATCGCAATACCGACACCACCCATTAGCCACGGTTGAGTATTTACCTGTGTCTGAGCAAACAAAGTCGCCACTTTGTTGATAGGACCGCCCATGTCAAACGCGGTCATTGCGCCTAGTACGGTCCCCAACATCACTTTGCCAGAGCCCGCCATCCCCGTGAGCACATCATTCATGGTCGTCATTGCGCTGGCGATAGGCGCACCAATCACCCACATCACTGCGCCACAGGTAACAAACGTACCAACCAGTGGGTAGATAAAGATCGAGCCAAGCGAGCTCATGCTGTCCGGCAATTGAATTTTCTTCAGCAACCAAACCACAAAGCCGGCGAAAAATCCGACCACAATCGCGCCCAAGAAGCCGGTGTTGTAGTGACTAACTGCAATCCATGAGCCAATCATGCCCGGAGCAAGCCCTGGCTTATCCGCAATCGAATAGGCAATGTAACCGCCTAACACCGCGGTAAACAGCGTCAAACCTGCGATACCCATCTCAGCAATATCTGCCAAAATACCTTCTTTTGGAACGCCGCCATGGCCTGAAATCATCACAGAAAGAGACAGCAACACGCCACCTGCGACAATAAACGGGATCATGTGAGAAGTACCGAACAGCAAGTGCTCTTTCATTCTACTCAGCTTTTGCGCCCAAGGACTGAGGGGCTCAGACGCAAACTCCAAAGGGTTTAACCCTGAGTCATTCGCATTCGATTGAATATCAGTGAGTAGCTCGCGAGCTTCCTCCACTGACTCCGCCGCTTTTAACTTATTAACGAAACCATCTTCAATGATTTTTGTGGAGATTTGTGCCAAGACTTCAATGTGGTGGTGATCATCCCCATCCGGAGAAGCCAGCATAAAAAATACGTCAGACAGTTCGCCATCATCAGCACCGTAATCAATCCCTTTTCGGCTGATGCCCACTGCCACTGCGGGTTTAGCGACCGCATTGCTTTTGGCGTGAGGAATGGCAATACCCTCGTCAAAGCCGGTATTGCCAATCTCTTCTCGTTTCCAAATATCCGCCAAGAACTGACTTTTGCTAGTGAGCTTGCCCGCCGCGTCCAACAATTCGACGAGCTCTTTGAGCGCTTCATCTTTGGTTTGAGCCTGCAAATCCAAGCAAATGGTTTCCGGCTCAATAAGGTTTAATATGTCCATTGTTTGTACCTTGCAATGTTCACGCTCGTGAGTCATGAGTTAAATTTGTCCATCTATGACTGCGTACAGAGTAACCAACACTCGTCCTTTTCAATACAGGACAAAAAGTGCATTAACTGGATTAATGTAACATGAGATTTAAACTGTGATAGAGCTCTTGTGATTATCTGCTTTAAATCCATCTTTTCGACGACCACTATGCTAATATCCACAAAAATATAAAGTGGATAGAACATGAAAATCGTAGCGGTGACAGCGTGCCCTACAGGCATCGCTCATACCTATATGGCAGCAGATGCTCTTATGAAAGCTGCGCCTAAGCATAACGTACAAATTAAGGTCGAAACGCAAGGTGCGATGGGTATTGAGAATCAGCTCACTCCCCATGACATTGCACAAGCAGATCGAGTCTTAATTGTGTCCGATATCGAGATTGAACAGCCAGCTCGCTTTGAAGGCACTAACAAAATCCAAATCCCAATTGAAGACGTGCTACTTAATGTTGATAAGGTGTTCCTTGTACACTGTCGATGATACTCTTTGCAGATGAACGAATACCAGATTACCTTTTTTGTCGATGATATTAATGCTAGTGCTCATATCGCACAGCCCCTCAATCGCGTCGCCAAAAAGTTCAAAAGCACCTTACACATCATCAACATAACCCAAAACCGCATCGCTGAACTTACCAAGTCAGTCGCGGTTTTACAGGTCGGCTTGCAACAAGGCGACCTGTGCCAAATCACTGCCATCGGTATTGACGCCGAGCTTGCCTGTTTCGTTATCAAAGACATCATCGCCGAAAACTTTACTGTTGTGGGTTCCCACATCAATTACGAGTTCTCAAGCCAACTTGCCGGGCGACTTCCGCAAATTTGTCCGCCGTGTGAAATCCAATGGCATTACGCCAAAGCACACACCGAGCTCACCAAGTTCGAATGCTTGAAAGGCTTGGCTCAGCTTATTCATCCAATTCACCCAGACGAACTCATTCTCGCCTTTATCAAACGCGAAGAACGCTCTTCAACTGCCGTAACTCCGGGTATTGCCCTACCCCATGTGATGTTCGAAGGTGTAGAACACATTTCCATCGCGGTTATCGCCAACGAAATCCCAATGGATTGGGCGTCCAAAATGGGTGAAGTTCATCTCGCCATAGCACTGGTGATGCCAGCTAAGCCCACTCGAGAACAAATCATCGCCGCCACCAACCTAACCCGCAACCTGCTCACTGACCAAATGGCGGAGCGTTTACTGCTAACAAAAAGCAGCGTCGACTTACAGGCGCTTCTGATGTACGCCATGTCGAGGCTGCTTGCTTAATCTTTACAATGTTATCCTTAAATTGAACCGCGATATTCCGTCGGCGTTCTGCCCGTTCGGTTCTTAAAGACCCGGCAAAAGTAGTTCACATCTTTGAATCCACAGCGCACCGATACCTCATTCAACTTAAAGTTGTATTTCTTGAGCATAAACTTCGCGCGGTCTACCCGTACCCACGTAATGTAATCGGCTAACGTCATGTGACCTTGCTGACGGAACAAACGCGACAAATGGTTAGAAGAGATGCTGAACCTCGACGCAATACTGTCACGCGTTATTGGGCGGTGGAAGTTCTCTTGGATGTAGATACAAATACCCTGATACAGGTCTTGCACTCGGCTGTGCGCCTGCGTCTCAATAGGCGCATCTAACATCGACTTAGCGTATTGCAACAAGGCTTGTAGCAACAACTCATCCATTGGCTTCTTATTACACTCACGAGCCAATGAACTCAGCGCTTCCAAGATATTATCAATGGCAAATCCAGAACGAGTTTGAATACTGTGTTTTTGGATATCGTAAAAGCTCGCTTCCCCTTTACGTTTGGACACAAGACTCAAACCCAATTGACGGCGACCAAAGAGAATACTCAATACCGAGCAATCTGTGTCCCAGTCAGGTTTATTCCAGCAGTTTGGCGGAATAAATATCGCATCACCGGTTTTCGCTACGATATGCGTCACTTTGCGATCATGACTTTCCATTTCATTAATATATTCACCAGACAAGACCAATTCTAATCGAGGGAAGTTAACCTGATAACTAAATTCAGGGGGTGTATGAAAATCACCAGCAAACCATATATTGTGGAATGGTTCTCTCTCGTTTAATACTGATGAAATCAAATCATGAAAAATCATTTTACGTACTCTTAAACACGCATCCATGATGCTATACCTATAGATATACACCCTACTGGATTTTTGTGCTATTGAGCAAAATCACACTTCCATTTCAAGGTTACAAAAATCTAGTTAACGCATCAATAATCCAGTCTAACAAATCATCAACAAAGCCCTCAAACCCTTATATATTGGAGCAATAACACATTTTACTTATCATTCACCTGCCACCACATAATGTCACAGATATGCAGTAAGTTTATCCAATAGACGATCTACATCACACTCTAGTCGGGCGGTTACAATCGTCCAGTAAATGCATTTTTTCTTCACTACTGTCTCCACTTGGTTAATTTCAAAATACCCCTGAAATAAAAATTATATTTATAGGGGTTCGACAATGATCACCAAACTAATAAATGAAGACTTGATTAAGCTTGATCTTCAAGCGACTTCAAAAGAAGACGTATTTAAAGAACTGGTTGCAGTTCTACACGCCCAAGGTCGTATTTCAGACCAAGAGCAATTTCTAACAGATATAAAAGCACGTGAAGAATTAGGTAATACCGGATTTGAAGATGGCGTAGCTATCCCACACGCAAAAAGTGCAGCAGTCATCGAACCAGCGGTTGTGATCGGCGTAAGCAAATCTGGTATCGAATACGGCGCGGAAGACGGTTTGCCTTCAAAACTGTTCTTCATGATCGCTTCTCCAGACGGTGGCGATAACCACCACATCGAAGTACTTGCAGAGCTGTCTTCAAAACTGATTGAAGATGGTTTTATTGATGCGTTCTTAGGTGCAGCAAACAGCCAAGACGCACTGGCACTCCTACTTGCTAAAGAAGAGCCGCAAGCAGTGGCAGACGCACCAGCAAACCAAGGTTTCATCATTGGTGTTACTGGTTGTCCTGCAGGCGTTGCACACACTTACCTAGCGGCAGAAGCGCTTGAGAAAGGTGCAGCAGCGATGGGTTACGAAATCAAGGTTGAAACGAATGGTTCAATCGGTGTGAAAAACAGCCCAACCGCAGAAGAAATCGAGCGTGCAGATGCAATCATCGTAGCGTGTGACAAACAAGTCGACATGAACCGTTTTGCGGGCAAACGCGTGGTTAAAACCAACGTTAAAGCCCCTATCCGCGATGCACAAGGTCTGATTAACGAAGCGTTAAGCGCTCCAGAATACCAAGCAGATGCAAGCAGCAATGCGCAAACTTCTGTTGCAAACAAAGCCTCTCAGGCTCGCTCTGACCTTTACCGCTACTTGATGAACGGCGTATCACACATGATCCCATTCGTTGTCACGGGTGGTCTGTTGATTGCACTTGCTCTTGCAGTCGGTGGTCAGCCAAGTGAAGCGGGCATGGCTATTCCTGAAGGCAGCATGTGGAACCAAATCCTCAACGTTGGTGTAGTTGCCTTTACGCTGATGATCCCAATCCTAGCCGGTTACATTGCTTACGCGATTGCTGACCGCCCTGCTCTTGCTCCTGGTTTGATCGGTGGTTGGATTGCAAACAACGGTTCTTTCTATGGCGCAGAAGCTGGTACAGGCTTTATCGGTGCCATCATCGCTGGTCTGCTTGTGGGTTACTTCGTGAAGTGGATTACGTCGATTAACTATCACAAGTTCATTCAACCTTTGGTGCCAATCATGATTGCACCAATCACAGGTTCGCTATTCATCGCTGGTCTATTCATTTTCGTTATCGGCGCGCCAATCGCAAGCCTAATGGACGGTTTGACTGCGCTACTAACGAGCATGAGCACAGGTAACGTCGTTCTACTGGGTATTGTACTTGGTGGTATGGCTGGCTTCGATATGGGTGGTCCATTCAACAAGGTCGCATTCCTATTCTCTGTGGGCATGATTGCGAGCGGTCAAACTCAATTTATGGGTGCGATGGCGTGTGCAATCCCTGTTGCACCTCTAGGCATGGCACTGGCAACGGCGCTTGGTCGTAAGTTCGACCTGTTCGAAGAATCAGAAACCGAAGCGGGCAAAGCAGCTGGTGCAATGGGTCTGGTTGGTATCTCTGAGGGTGCGATTCCGTTCGCAGCGCAAGATCCAATGTCAGTGATTCCTGCAAACGTACTTGGCTCAATGGTAGCGGCAGTAATGGCGTTCTCATTCGGCATTACCAACAGTGTTGCTCACGGCGGTCCAGTTGTGGCTTTACTTGGCGCGATGAACCACCCAGTACTTGCTCTGATTTGTATGGCAGCTGGCGCAGTAGTTACCGCAGTAACGTGTGTAACTCTGAAGAAAGTTCGCAAAGCAAAAATGATGCAAGCAGCCGCTTAATCACCCCTACCCCCAAATGGCTCCTATGGCTTGGGCAATGTCGCCCAAGCCATGATTTTCTCTCATGGTGACACTCTATGTCTGATTTAACGATGTCCGATACACAAACGATTCAAACTCAAGCTAAGCATCCGATGTTTTTCCTGATGAACAACGTGATTCAAAACTACGCTTGGGGCAGTACTACTTCTGTTAACCAACTGTTTGGCATTGAAAACCCAACGGGCGAACCACAAGCAGAAGTATGGATGGGCGCGCATCCAAACGGTTGCTCATTGGTGATGGTAAACGGTGAGGAGACCAAACTGTCTTCACTGATTGCTCAAGACATGAATGCCTTTCTGAGTGAAGAAGTCACAAACCGTTTTGGTGAACTTCCATACCTGTTTAAAGTGCTTGCCGCTGAGAAAGCACTGTCGATTCAGGTTCACCCAAACAAACAGCAAGCAGAATTAGGCTTTGCACTGGAAGAAAAACAAGGCATTCCCTTAACTGCTGCAAACCGTAACTACAAAGATCCAAACCACAAACCTGAATTGGTTTACGCGCTAACCGAATATCAAGCGATGAATGGCTTCCGCCCAACCAGTGAAATCATCAGCTTCTTCTCTGAACTGGCGATTCCTGAGCTACAAGGCTTGGTGGATGACCTTCTCGCAAACCAAACGCCAACGGGCTTGGCGACCTTCTTCTCGGGTCTACTGTCACTAGAAGGCGAACAGAAAGAGATGGCGTTGATGGTGCTATTGGCTCAAGCTCGCATCACCGACTTACCTCTGTTCAACCTGATTCTTGAACTAGAGAAGCAATACCCTGGCGATATTGGTTTGTTTGCACCACTGATGCTCAATGTGATTACCCTACAACCGGGTGATGCCATGTTCTTGGATGCAGAAACGCCACACGCTTACTTAAAAGGTACAGGTCTTGAGATCATGGCAAACTCAGACAACGTACTGCGCGCGGGTCTGACACCAAAATACATGGACGTGAAAGAGCTCGTTGCATGTACACGCTTCAACGAGAAGCCATTCGACAGCTTATTGCTTGCACCCAATGAAATCGACGACATGTTGGAATACCCAATCCCTGTCGACGATTTCAAATTCGCTATCGTTAAGCAAGCTCACCAGCGTACTCTAGAAGTTCAAACCGCTGAGATCCTCATGCCTCTGGATACCAAGCTTGTGCTAACTCACGCAAACGGCGAAACGTGCGTGGTTGAAAAAGGACAATCAGTTTTCATTCCGGCTTACGCAAAACAGGTCACTTTGGATTGTGAAGGTCGTGTCGCACGCGCTTACAGCTAATCGTAATTATTAATAGTACACCCCTAAAACCAACGCCTCGCCACTCGCGGGGCGTTTTGCTTTTAACCCTAGTCTTTTTAACCCTAGTAAAGCAATGGTTAATTGAGCACTATAGTCTTGATCCAAAACAGAAAAATTTCCCTACAAAACCAAGAAACTGTGTAAGACTTATTGAGTAGCCCTGTTGATAAAGGTGGCAAGATGACTCATAGAAACGCTCGCTCTCTTCATGCCATTATCGGCGCACTCGTCGGTGATGCAGCATCTCTCGGATTTCATTGGCTTTACGATCAAGAACTCATCAGGCAGTTTGGTTCTCCGCATCCCGAATTTCATCAACCTAACCGAACTGAATACCATGACAAAGGTTATTTTGCCCACGGTAACAAACAAGTCGGTGATCTCACCCACTATGGCGCACAGCTTGTTGCCATGTTAGACGCTCTAGTTCAAACCGGACACTACGACGAGGCGCGTTACATTCGCTCCTTTCGAGAGTGGTTTGATTTTGGCGGTAAATGGCAGGGCTACACAGACAAACCGACTAAACAAACACTGCTCAACATTCATGAGTTGGAAGACAAAGAATTACGCGTAACTTTGTGCGGGGCTGACGACACACAGAACCCAGCATTATCCAAGCTTCCGCCGTTGGTGGCTTTTCACTCCGATGATGACAAACTCGCTAAACTGGTTGATTCCGCGGTGCGGGTTACCAATAACAACGACACCGCAGTTATGTATGCCCAAGCTGTCGCAGTGATGATTCAGATGGCGTTGCAAGGCGCTGCGCCCAAAGCGTGTGTGATGGCAGCTCAGACGGTTTCTCCGACGATTGCCAACGACATTCAACGTGCAGAAGCGATGAGCGGCAGAACCGCCACCAGCGTTGCGGAGTCGATTGGGATGCATTGCGGTTTAGACGCTTCGTTTGTGGTGATTTGTCATTTGTTGATGAATTCCGAAAGTTACGAAACCACCATGCGTGAGAACATTTACTGTGGCGGCGATTCAAGTGGACGAGCTATACCGCTAGGTGCCATTCTTGGGGCAAGTTACTACGACACACCAATGTCGATTCCAAATCACTGGATGGATAAAACATCGCTTCCTCGTCGTTTATTGCAGTGTTTATAGATGCAAAGAAACACTTATTAACACACGATTCCCTGAAGACAGAAAAAAGCGATATCAATATTGATATCGCTTTGGATAAGGTTGCTAGACCAGTAAATATTCCGGAAAAATCGATCGGACCCCTCCATCTCTCTAAACGGATATTAATAGCCCGGCACAAGCAACAAACCTAAAATCACTTTTACTCTTTAACCGTTCCCAACAGCCTCTATGTTGAGAGATACGCTGTTTTAGCTAGCTCGAACGGTCACTAAACTATGTTATAACATAACACTTATTTCATTAGTGAGTAGCGATTGCTTAGTGATAATAGTCACAAAATAAACTCATGAATGGCTTAAAGCCCCTACCTCAGAAGCAAATAAAGAGCAGAGACGAATCTCTGCCCTTTTACTTAGCTTAATGAATAAGCTTGATAGTAAACGCCTCTTCCCGACAAATTAGCGCTGTATTAACTTCTGTATGCGTTATTTCTTCGTGTGGAACATCGCTTGTCCACTCTTGTCTTTATTCGACCAAAAATTGATGTTGAACTGAGCATCATCACTCATCTCAATACGGTGCCAATATTGCGGAGGGCTGGTAGCAAACTGGCCTGCATTAATCACCACCATCACTTCTGCTTCTGTAGCATGTTCATCAGCAAAGCCGTAGTAAGTCACTTGCCCTTCCATGACGCACAGCTGTCCAAATACACCCTCAGCAGTATTGTGATGAGTCAGTAGCGCTGGTGGTACATTCTCTTTAGTGAAGAAAGGCGTTGAACGTTGAACGGTCCAGTCTTTAGGAATTCGTAAATGCGACATAATGATAACCTCTCTAATTACAATTCTTTTCGTTTAAATCAGTCAAGCCTGACCGGCTTGAGACAACTCTCTAAGTAATGGAAATGCTTGCGTAACTTGTTCTCCCGTCACGACGAAGCCCATGAGTCGGCTATTTTCATCTTGTGCTTTCGCGGCAATGCCAGTTTGAGAAATCTGCACACTCCAACTCGTCACCGAACTGAAATCACCCGCCAATTGAATTGGATAACTCGGTGTTTTGACCTTTACCATCATAGGCGGAAGCTTCAACTCAGCTTCCTGTCCCAATAGTTGCTTGCCTAACACATTGGCGCTTAGCACGATTGGTTGGAGATACGGCATCATTCGGCCTTGAATCTCAGCACAATCACCTAATGCAAACACATTGGCTACTGATGTCTGTAATCGAGCATCCACCTCAATGCCTTTATTGACACGCAACCCACAAGCCTTCGCTAACCAAGTGTTAGCACGTAGACCCGCCGCTGAAATCACTACATCGGCTTCGATTGCTTTACCTTTGCTCAAGCTTGCCACCAGCGAATCATCTGAGTGATTGATCGCGACAACCCCAGTCTCCAAGGCAAGTTGAATACCTTGCTGCTTAAGTTGGTTCTCCAGCGGCAATGCGACGAATTCAGGAATCAAGTTAGCGAGCAAACGGGGATTTGGCTCAACCACCGTAACCGCTTTACCACTGGTTGCGAGATCCATGGCGATCTCGACGCCGATCAAACCACCACCCATTACTAGAATTCGTTTCGCACGACTGATTTGCTCTTCCGCTAATTGATATTCTTGTAGCGAGTTCAGCGTTATCACCTCAGGTGCTGCATCACCAGATATTGGCGGCACAAAGGCTTTCGCGCCTGTCGCAAAGACCAGTTTGGAGTAAGGATAGGTTTGGCCGTTGGCTACCACTTGCTGGGCTTGCACGTCGACATGCTCAATCATGGTATGGGCGAACAGTTCGATGTTGTGTTCCTGTGCAAACGCCTCACCACTTTTAACCACTAAGTCTTGGGCAGTTTGTTTGTTACTGAATACATGACTCAAATCAGGCTTGTTGTATTCCGCGCCATCATCAGCAGTAAACACTTGCAGCGGAATATGTGCGTCCAATCGACGCACTGTTTTCACCAATTGGTAAGCCGCAAATCCGCTACCAATAATCACAATAGGTGCTTGCATATTCGCCCCCTTACCCGTTGTATTCGACAAAGACGTCTTTACCCAAATGGCATTCTGGGCACAAGAAGTAATCTGGCACTTCCGACCAAGCTGTACCCGGTTCAACACCTTGGTTAGGCTCGCCTTGAGCTGGGTCGTATACCCAATTACAAACGGTGCAAACCATGCATTGGCAATCTGCTGGATGCGCCTCTGTACTAGGGTTGCTAGGAGCAGCATCTACTACCGCTTGTGTTGTCGCTGGCGCAGCGGGTTGTGATTGAACTTGTGGTGCGGACGAAGTAATCGCCGGAGCAAGAACAGGACTAGTCAGGTCATGCTTTGCCCACAATTTCGCGATGTTCTGACCATGTTCGCGACATTCACGCATCGCTTTACCATCTGGTCGCCATTTGGTTTTCAGACTGACTGCAGTTTCAAAGCCTGCATCAGTTAATCGAGCGTGGATACGGTCTACCGCACCACCATTCCAACCATAGCTACCAAATGCAGCGGCTTTTTTAGCTTTAAAACGTAGACCAGTAATTTCTTCTAGCATGCCAGCGATCTTAGGCATCATGACGTTGTTCATGGTAGAAGAACCAACCAAGATGCCTTTTGAGCGGAATACGTTGGCGAGAATTTCATTCTTATCATGCTTAGAGACATTGAAGACTTTGACCGCCACGCTAGGGTCGACATCATGAATGCCTTGCGCGATAGCATCCGCCATCATTCGGGTGTTGTTTGACATAGAATCGTAGAAAATCGTAATGCGATCTTCTTGATAATTGTCTGCCCACGCCAAGTATTGCTCGATGATTTGAACCGGATTATCACGCCATACAATACCATGTGACGTGGCGATCATGTCGACAGGCAAATTGAAGCTCAGCACTTCTTTGATTTTGGCGGTTACCAAACTGCTGAATGGCGTTAGGATGTTTGAGTAGTAACGCAAACACTGTTCCATCAACTCATTTTGGTCCACTTCATCATTAAATAAGCGTTCATCGCAGTAATGCTGACCAAATGCATCATTACTGAATAACACCGCATCGCCAGTTAGGTATGTCATCATGCTGTCTGGCCAATGCAGCATTGGAGCTTCCACGAACACCAATTGCTTACCGTTACCAATATCGATGCTATCGCCCGTTTTTACGGTTTTGAAGTTCCACTCAGGATGGTGGTGATGACCCACAATCGAATCAATCGCCGCTTCTGTACAGTAAATTGGCGTGTTCGGAATCTTCTCCATTAATGCCGACAATGCACCTGAGTGATCTTCTTCAGCATGGTTTACTACGATAAAGTCGATAGACTTAAGGTCGATTTCCATTTCTAAATTTTGGATGAATTGTTGACTGAATCGATGATCGACCGTATCAATCAGTACGGTTTTTTCTTCACGAATTAGATAACTGTTGTAGCTGGTACCTTTTGTCATTTTGTATTCTGTACCGTGGAAGTCTTGAACTTCCCAATCGCGTTGACCTACCCAGTGAATGTTGTTTTTTACGTGAATTGTCATAATTACTACCTTGAATGACGGGATAAACAAAAATAATTTCTTCTTGTATTGCACTGGGCGTGCCAACTTTTAATTGCTATACATTTCAATACTTTAATTCAAACCCAACTTTAACAACTGTCATTTAGACATAGTTGAAAATTGTCATTAAGACACTACAATAGTCATATTGACACAATCGGTATTGGCTATGACTTCTTTAATCGCGCAATGGCTACACATCACGCAAGACCTTAACTCGGCGCTCACTCAACAGGCTCGCTTTGATACGTTATTAACCACGATTCGAGAGGTATTGAAGTGTGACTCTTCTGCCCTGCTTTTGTATGAAGACCAGCACTTTAAACCTCTAGCGATCAATGGATTGGCGAAAGAAGTGCTTGGACGCCGTTTCTCCATTGAGCAGCATCCAAGATTAGAAGCCATTGCCCGAGCTGGCGACATCGTGCGCTTTCCCTCTGACAGCGACTTACCTGATCCTTATGATGGCTTGATCCCAAACCACGAAGACAAACTCCATGTCCATTCGTGTATTGGCTTACCTTTGCTGATAGACGATCAACTGATTGGCGCAATAACTATCGATGCCTTCGACCCCAACCAGTTTGATGGGCTACGCAACCAAGAGTTACGTTTTGTCAGCGCATTGGCAGCAGGTGGCTTGCACACTGCACTCCTACTAGAGCAATTAGAAACACAAGCGAGCTTGCCACGTGATTCTTACGCTGAGAAACGCACCCTGAGCAATGAAATCATTGGTCATTCTCAAGGCATGAAAAATCTTCAAGAGCAGATTGATGCAGTCGCCGATACTGAATTGTCCGTGCTGATTACGGGCGAGACAGGAGTGGGTAAAGAGTTAGTCGCTAATGCTATTCATCATCGATCCAGTCGCTCTGGTAATACTTTGGTTTACCTAAACTGTGCAGCGTTACCAGAATCGGTTGCTGAAAGTGAGCTATTTGGGCACATAAAAGGCGCGTTTACTGGGGCCATCAGCAATCGAAAAGGCAAATTCGAACAAGCCGATGGCGGCACACTGTTTTTGGATGAAGTCGGCGAACTGTCGTTAGAGCTGCAAGCCAAGTTACTTCGCGCCCTGCAATATGGCGACATCCAACGCGTAGGTGATGACCGCCATATCCGAGTCAACACGCGCATTGTCGCTGCGACCAACCGTGTTTTACATGAGGAAGTCACAGCTGGCCGTTTCCGAGCCGACTTGTATCATCGTTTAAGCGTCTTCCCGCTTCACGTTCCACCTCTTCGTGAACGTGAAGACGATGTGGTGTTACTAGCAGGCTTTTTTGCCGAACACTTAAGAAGCAAACTGGGACTGAACAGCATTCGTTTGTCCCCCACTTTGGTGCAGGCACTTAAAGACTATTCATGGCCTGGCAACGTACGAGAACTTGAACATGTCATTAAACGTGCTGGTGTTTTGGCAAAAGCGCGTACCCACGCCATAGACATTGAGTTGGTTGAGCAAGATTTTGATATTCGAACGCCGAATCAGAACATCAAGAATGTTGAAGAAACGGAGCAAAACTCTCGGCTTGAGCTACCAGAAGGTGGATTAAAGCCTGCCACAGATGCCTTCCAAAAAGCGATGATTGTTCGAGCACTGGAAGAAAACCAAGGCAACTGGGCAGCAACGGCACGTCAGTTGGAACTGGACAACGGCAACTTACACCGATTAGCGAAGCGCTTAGGGATAAAATAGGGATTGAGTAAAAAGCGTGTGAGATGGTGGAATTCAGCAAGAAAATCGATGTTGCTTGTGTCAAAATGCGCCATCTCAATCGACAAGTCATAAAGTAATGAATTATCAAGCAGCTATTTTCGACATGGATGGGTTACTCCTCGACACAGAACGCGTTTGTATGCGTATCTTCAAAGAGGCATGCGAAGCACAAAATCTTCCTTTCTTCGAAGAGGTTTACTTAACCATCATTGGCCGCAATGCCGCTGGCGTTGAAGCGATTTTTCGTAAAACCTATGGTGATGACTTAGACCGTCTGCACAATGAATGGCGTACTCGCTACGATGCGGTCGTGAAGCATCAAGCCATACCGGTAAAAGACGGTGTGGTTGAACTGCTTGAATGGTTGAAAGAACAAGGCTTACCTATTGCGGTTGCTACTTCAACTGCAAAAGAAGTGGCAAAGAAGAAGTTGGAACTGGCGGGCCTAAGCAAGTATTTCGACAACTTAACGACAGGCTGTGAAGTGTCCCACGGCAAACCAGATCCAGAGATCTACCTGCTTGCAGCAAGTCGTCTAAACGTAGATCCAACCAAATGTATCGCATTTGAAGATTCCAACAATGGCGTACGTTCTGCAGTAGCGGCGAACATGG
This sequence comes from Vibrio sp. D401a, assembly GCF_030248515.1. Classification (NCBI taxonomy): domain Bacteria; kingdom Pseudomonadati; phylum Pseudomonadota; class Gammaproteobacteria; order Vibrionales; family Vibrionaceae; genus Vibrio; species Vibrio sp. D401a. The sequence goes on from NZ_JAHGAI010000034.1 coordinate 124,639, forward strand.
TCACTTTCCAAATCCCAGACCTTGTTGAACCTTGCAAAGAAGTTCGTGCCTTTGGCCATACGATTGTACCTTCCCTGCATCACGCATTAGCTGAGTTAAAACAGGCATAACCCGCTTCCTCTCATCTAACTGACTAAAAACGCTCCATCTTTTGGGGCGTTTTTTGTGGGTAATATTTACCCAACTTTACACTGAGATGTGTAGTTCTATTCACAGCATTGATGGATAATTGCTCGCATAACCACAAATAAAACGAGGATTAATTCATGCTCAACAAGAAGCCATTAACTTGGCAAACCATTACATTGCACTGGATAACGGGGCTTGCCTTTATCGGTGTATTCGCGCTTGGCCTTTACATGGTTGATTTGCCGCGCAGCCCAGAAAAGTTTGAGTGGTATGGCATCCACAAATCACTAGGCGCTATCATTTTAGTTGTCGCTCTTATCCGTCTAGTGTGGCGCTTAAAAGAAGGCGCTCTGCCACCCGCTTCAGAAATGCCTGCATGGCAAGACAAAGCGGCCAAAGCAGTACACGGTATCCTTCTGCTTGCTACTTTGGCAATGCCTATCTCTGGTATCGCAATGAGCGCAGGTGGTGGCCGAGCCGTGGATATCTTCGGTTGGGTTATTATCGCTGAAGGTCCAGAAACCCCTTGGCTTCAGGAACTCGGCTCAACCATTCATCACTCTGCAGTGGAAATCTTGATTGCCGTGTTTGTTCTCCACGTTGCTGGCGCCATCAAACATCAAGTGGTCGACAAAGATGGCACCATTTCTCGAATGCTTGGTCGCTCATAGGAAATAACTAGATACCCAAGCAATTTTAGACAGCTTGGGTATCTTTCGTATTGCTCTCAAGGATACAAACTGGCAAGCCTATTTCAATTTCAAACCCTGTTGGCTTAAACATCCCACTCTGTTCATCACGTTGGAAACTAACAATATTATTTGAATGCTGATTTGCAACAATGAACCACTTACCATCAGAACTGATCGTGAAATCTCGGGGAAACGCCCCGCCACAATCAATATCATGGATTCTTTCTGGTTGCCCACTCTTCACATCGAATAGCACAATTCTATTTTGGTGTCGGCACGATACGTATAAGAACTGCTCACATGAAGAAAGCTTAATTGCAGCCGCCGCCTCTCCTTTCTCGCTATCATTTAAAAGATCACATTCATGTTCAATACACCATTCGTTAGCCTGTTTTTTTAGCGTAACGAGTGTTTCAGACAGTTCGCAAACAATGTAAGCAATGTCTTCGTTCTTATTTAATACTAAATGTCGAGGCCCTGCGCCCGCAGGCAATTCTATTGATTGGCGTAACTCAAATTGACTATCCGCATAGCCATAGATGTACACACGATCAGCGCCAAGATCGACAACCCATAATTCGGAACTCCGAAGCAAAAACTTGACTTGATGCGCGTGCGGTGAAGTTTGTCGCTGTAAATTTGGGCCACTACCTTCGTTGAATAAGTTTGCTATCAGGTTTAATGGTTTCCCCTCGCTATCAAGTTGGTAAACGCTCACATTCCCTGAACCATAATTAGCTACGGCAAGCAAACTCTCTGAACTGTCAGAGTCTAAGTGACAAGGATAGTCGCCATTGATATCAATATAATGGGTTTGCTGCTTGGTCAAAAAAATAAGCTGGGCGCCTTCTACTTCTTCCACTTCATTAAAACTATATAAGCCATTTTTGGTTAGGTGCAGATATGAAGGGTTAGAGGTATTCAACAGAGTTGAGTGACTCGATAGTTGACCAGTCGCTGTATCTAATGAAATAGACTCAATTCCTTTGCTCAAGGAATCTGTGTATGTGCCAACCAAAAAACGTAAGCTGTTGCTAACTTCCATGAAAACTAAACCTAAGAGGGACTAAAGAGGTGACTTTGCCTAGTCTTAGTAAGGACTACAAGACCATAGTTGTGGTTTCATGGCGAAATGTGACAATAAACAAGAAGGAATAAATCTCTAGCATTTCATAGTTAACCACCTTATATTAATAAACTCTAAAATAACTATTTACCTAAATAATAATTGAGTTTATTATTTATATATACATACCCCTTCAACTAAAATAACCAAATATCAATAACTTGATAACCAACTTATTTTACAGCGCATTAAAAAATTTCGAGACACCCATCACACAATATTATTATTCCAAGAATTAGAATCCGATCTTTTACAACCTATACATTCAGTGGAATTATGAATTTATCCAATTTAAGTGTTAGAAAAAAAATCGGAGCGCTGATTTTAGTTATTGCATTCTCAGTTATAGCGCTGTCATTCTTTTTTGCTTCTCAAATACAAACAATTGAAGGCAAGTTGGTTGTATTTTCAGAAACAACAGTACCAAGTGTTATTCTAGTAAAGAATACCGAGATTGAACTTGGCATTCTTAGAAAAGATGAGTTTTCTTTACTTACAAACGTTGATCACCCTGAATTTCAAAGCTGGGTAAAAGGTTTGGAAGACACAGAGAAAAAAATCGACCAGTATTTAGATGAATATGAAAAAGGCTTATGGGACCAACGAGATCATAATGCCTTTAATAAAGTTAAAGATGCTTGGATAAGATATCGCGCATTCAACAATAATTATGCACAATTATTGTTGAATGATAACATAGACGAAGCTAATAGAATTCTCCTCAATGGTTTCTCTACGTTCAATGAGCTATCGCAAGCAATTCGTGGACTTGTTGAATTAAACCAAACCTATATTTCTGAAGACATTAACGGTGCGCACATTGTTGTCGCCAACGCAATCAAATACAGCATTGCTGCAATTGTTGGTTTGTTAGTTTTAATGTTTATTGCGGGCATGTACTTAACCAAGCAAATCTGCACACCACTTAATTATGTTGTTGAAATGGCATCAAAAATTGCATCAGGTGATCTGACTTATCAATTACCTCGCGATCAAATCGGCAATGATGAATTGGGCCTATTGGCTGATGCGTGTGTCGACATGCAAGCAAAGCTTCTTAGTCTTGTCGACAGTATTGCTTCAACAACGGCTCAGGTAAGTACCGCGACGGAAGAAGTTAGCGCTATTTCAGAACAAACCTCTTCGGGCATGGATGAGCAGCAACAGCAACTGAACTTAATTGCTACTGCAATGAATGAAATGCAAGCCACGGTCAATGAAGTAGCTAATAATACAGAAGCTGCCTCGGAAACAGCGAATGGCGCATCAAACGACGCTAAGCAGGGTCTAGAAGTCGTTCAAGTGTGTATCGATCAGATTCAAGAGGCTTCTGTGGCCATTCAGTCTGTTGGCACCATGGTGACCGAACTTGAGCATGACGCATCCAACATCAGCGTTGTAGTTGATGTTATTCAGGATATCGCTGAACAAACCAACCTGCTTGCTTTAAACGCAGCAATTGAAGCAGCACGAGCTGGTGAACAAGGCAGAGGCTTTGCGGTGGTTGCCGATGAAGTACGAACCCTTGCAAGTCGTACCCAATCATCGACAGAGGAAATCGTAGCCATCATTAGTAAGCTACAAAATTGCTCGAAAGATGCTGTCTCTTCTACAACGCATAGTAGTGACCTCATTCAGGCTTGCGTCGAGCAAGCTCAAAAAACAGGTGCAACAATTAGCCACCTTGAGCAAGGTGCTGACAACATTGCGGAAATGAGCATTCAAATCGCAAGTGCATGCAGTGAGCAAAGTTCTGTAACGGAAGAACTGCATCGTAATGTTGAGCACATAAATCAGTTCTCCAGTGAAGTGGCGACAGGCTCTCGCCAGACTGCAATTGCTTGCCAAGACTTAAGTGAACTTGCGGTTGGTCTACAAGAAATCGTTGGCCAATTCAAAACTGCGTAACCCTAGTTTATCGCCCTGATAAACTCATCTCAAAAGCCCGATGTTCCCCCTCCGGGCTTTTTATTTGCGTGTTAAACCGAAAATCGGAGCCCGATCTCGACTCTAACTAATCCTCTCTAACGCTACCTTATTTAAGCTAAGCCACTATATTTGAATAAGAATATTCTTAGAAACGCATTTAATAGTGAAGCCAATTTCGATAATTAATCAATTGATGAATATTGAAGTAATTATCTTCCTAGTCGAACAAAACTGACTCACGTTACACTGAATGCAGTCCCACACTCTTCTATAGCTTGATACGAATTCGAGCTCACCTTCTTAGAGGAAGCGTCGCATGATGAAGCGAATCATTCTTGGCACCCTAGCCCTGACTCTTTTAACTGCCTGTTCCAAAGATGACGGACAGCAAGCCCTTGGCACACTAGAGCGTGACCGTGTAACCTTTACTGCAACCTCTAGCGAGATAATTCGTGCCTTACCCATCAAGGAAGGTAGCCAAGTCACCGAAGGAGAAGTGTTGGTTCAGCTCGATACCAAGAACCAAGAAGCCGTTTTAGCTCATGCAGTCGCCGAGCAAGCCAAAGCGGACGCTTACCTTTTGAAATTGACCAATGGTGAACGACCAGAAGACATTGCCGCCGCGCAAGCACGCGTTGCCAGAGCGGAAGCTCAATTGGTTGAAGCGCAAAAGAACTACCAACGCAAAGCGGAGTTAGTTCGCAAGAAACTCATCAGCCAATCAGAAAAAGACACCGCTTTAGCAGCCAGAGATTCTGCCCGTGCAGAGCTAGACTCCTCACAAGAAGAGTTCAGCAAACTGACGGCTGGCTCTCGCCCTGAAGATATTGAACAAGCGAAAGCCGCACTCATGGCAGCAAAAGCCGATGTGGCACTGCAAAAACAAAAACTGGCAGAACTCACCATCACTGCCACGCGTGACGGCTTACTCGACAACCTACCGTTTAACCTTGGCGAACGCGTCCCTGTGAATGGCGTGGTTGCTGTAATACAAGCCAGCCGCGTCCCATACGCTCGCGTTTATGTTCCTGCTAACTATCGAGTCGACTTTGTTCTGGGTAAAACGGTTAACGTACATGTAGATGGCGTTGAGCAACCATATAGCGGCACCGTTCGTTGGGTTGCGACTGAGCCTTCATTTACGCCTTATTTCGCGCTTACCGAGGAAGAACGCTCGCGTTTGATGTACCTTGCAGAAGTCGACCTTCAAGACTCCGCACAATCCTTGCCTTCAGGTATTCCAGCGCAAGTGGATTTGGTGGAGTAAGCCAATGACCGAATACGCGATTCAAGCTGAAAATGTGGTGAAAAAGTTTGGTGACTTCACCGCCATCAACAACATCACGCTCAATGTGCCCAAAGGCAGTATTTATGGTTTTCTTGGCCCGAACGGCTGTGGTAAATCGACAACCATTCGTGTGCTGACTGGCTTGCTTAGCCCAAGTGAGGGCAATGTCGATGTACTCGGGCTAGAGATCCCAAAACAATCTGAGCTTCTGCGCCTTAAGATAGGCTACATGACACAAAAGTTCTCGCTTTATGATGACCTGACGGTTCAAGAGAATCTTGAGTTTATTGGACAAATCTTTGGTATAGAAACCAAGGCACTGAAAGCTCGCATCGAAGAACAACTAGCCACCTACGGTCTCGACCAACTGCGTAAACAGCGCGTGGGCGGAATGAGTGGCGGCCAGAAGCAGCGCTTGTCTCTCGCCGCTGCTACCATGCACAAACCAGAACTGTTGTTTCTCGATGAGCCCACGTCTGCGGTTGACCCTGAGAACCGCCGCGATTTCTGGGAGCAATTGTTTGATCTTTCTGACCAAGGTACGACGATTTTGGTCACAACGCACTACATGGATGAAGCGGAACGCTGTCATCGTCTGGCTATTATGGAAGCTGGGGAAATCCGCGCCGATGGTGAGCCAGAAGAGCTCATGGCGCAAATGGGCGTTAACATCGTCGAAGTCAAAGCGGATAACTTACGCGAGCTAAAAGAGAAAGTCATCCAGCGCGAAGAAATCCGTTCTGCCGCTCAGTTAGGAATCCGCTTACGCATTTTGATCCACCAGCACATCGCACAACCGATCGAATGGTTAACCCAAACCTTTCCTGAGCTTGATGGCTGCGAGATGAACATTGCTCGCCCGAGCTTGGAAGATGTGTTTGTCAGCGTGACGGGAGAAGGTCGCCAATGATGAAATCTATCGCCCGTATGAAAGCGGTAATGATCAAAGAGATCCGTCAGCTTTCACGTGACCGCATTACCTTTGGCATGGTCGTGATGATCCCGTTGATTCAGCTCCTGCTGTTCGGCTTTGCCATTAATACGGATATTCGTAATATTCCCGTTGGCGTCGTCGATCAAAGTGGCAGTACTGCCGGGCGTGTGATCACCGAGTCCGTCAAAGTCACGCAAGTGGTCGATGTGATCGAAACCTTCGCTACCGCATCAGAAGCCGAGCAAGCCATTCAAGACGGCTTGGTACGAGCGGCTTTGATTCTACCTAGCGACCTAACCCAACGGATGGTGCAAGGTAGAGAGCTTGGACAATGGATTGTGGATGGTTCAGACACCATGATCAGCTCAGCGATTCTCTCTCTACAAACCATGCCGTTAACGGATTTTGATTTTGAGATTCGCCCTGCCCCAACCAAAACCTTTGAAGTTGCGCTGTATTACAACCCGAGTCGGCGCTCGGCGGTGAACATTGTCCCTGGTTTATTGGGCGTGATTCTGACCATGACCATGATCTTGTTCACCAGTGCGGCCATTGTTCGAGAACGGGAACGCGGCAATTTGGAGTTATTGATCACTACGCCAATCCACTCCATCGAACTCATGGTGGCGAAGATCATCCCTTACATCTTTGTTGGTCTGATACAGGTGTTTATCATTTTAGGCTTGGGGCACTGGATATTTGGTGTGCCGATAAACGGCGCCATTAGTCAGATACTGTTTGGCACGCTGTTGTTTATCGCCGCGAGTTTAACCTTAGGTTTGGTGATATCCACCATTGCGACGACACAGCTTCAGGCCATGCAGATGACTGTGTTTATTCTTTTGCCGTCGATTCTTCTATCCGGATTTATGTTCCCTTATGAAGGAATGCCCGTCGCGGCACAATGGATATCAGAAGCCCTGCCAGCCACTCACTTTATGCGTATTATTCGGGGTGTGGTGTTGCGCGGTGCAGATTTAATGGAGCTATGGCGAGATACAGTCTGGCTACTTGGCTTTACGGTGATAGGTTTAGTTGTTGCGTCATTACGCTTTAAAAAATCACTCGATTAATCCATCAGATTCCAAAACTAAAAACGCCTCCAGGTTTGGAGGCGCTTTCTAAAACCACTTTTAGTATCAGTAGTATTCACCCAATGAACAATCGTGCAAATCGGAAATACTATAGTTTCTTAATTAATTGATTTTAAAGTTAAAAATCACTTCTTTACAGACATTGTGTCCCCGCTCACTATAGGTGATGTACCCTTCACTATAAGCTCTCTGTCCATCAGATGACGTTACATGGGCAGCAAACTCTAAATGCGCAGTATGTGCGTGAACACGTTTTTTACTCTCATACATATCAAGCCATTCTTCTCGATTGGCCATCTGCATCAACATCGACTCAGCTTGCGACTCTAACTGCTGTGGATACACATAAAATCGATTGTAGGCAAAGTACGAGCTCATCAAAAAAAGTATTAACACTGCTGAGGCTGTTCTTGTCATAGAAGCTTCCTCTTATCTTTATGAATTTTTTATACTCATAAAGTTTAGGTTATGAAACTGACTTGAATAACAGCTTACAGTCAGAATCAGTCAATTCCATGACAAGCCACACCGCGATTTAACCTAATTCTAAATAACTAGACACTTTGCCATTAGCTCATTGCCCGATTAGAGTCGTCACCAACCTGTGATCAGAGCCATTCGGTTGATTTGTCGATGCTCTTGAGCAGATCATCCGATTTGAGTTTTCTGACTTAAGCCAGAGGTGATCAATCCCTATCATGGCGAAAGCAGGAACCGGCAACTCCTTTACTGATGTTGGCCAACTGGCAACAGGTTGAGTTTGGAAACGAGAGAACAGCTTGCTAAACCTTGGGCTTGCGGCTGAAAGGTTGAAGTCCCCAATCACAATCATTTCCGGTGTTGGGTACAAATCAGAAAACGTTTCTATGGTTCGAATCAACGCATTTCTGCGTTGCCACAGCGGCTCGGTTCTTGGTGATGGAGGATGCGCCGTCATTAAGGTAATTGGGTTGTCCACTTGCCATGTTGCTCGAATCACCTCTTGACCATCTGGAGTGTGATAAATCGAAACAGGCTCCAAAGGATAACGGCTCAAAATCATCTGATTTGACGGATAACCAACACCGCGCTGGCCGCCATAATAGAAAGGATAAATATCGTCGAGAAGATGAAGCTTCTCCCCCACTTGAGGTGAGAGCTCTTGCATCACCACCAAATCTGCAGGATGTTTAAGCAAGTAATTGATGAACTGATTGATGTCCGGATTTTCGTAGAACAGGTTGAATTGGACTATCGTCAGCGGATTTTCGCAGGTTTGGTTGTTCGTGATCTGAGTGGGTAAGAGATACGCAATAGAAGCAAAGCCGATTAAAGCAGAGAAAATGGCTTTCGCCCAGTGACGACAAACCAAAAGTACCAGAGCAAAACCTAGATAGACGAATAAAAGGAGAGCGGGAATCGAGGTTAGATTCTCCGCCCACCAAATATTATGATATTGCCTTGCAACCAGCCAAATTGAAGCGGGTAAAAACAACACAATCCATTGAATGACTCTCAGCACACGCACGGCTCATTTAGCGATTACATATCATAAGCTTATATGTAATCGCCCAACTCGCCAGTGCGCTACTGACCTGTATCTAAACAGATTGGCTTAAATGGAATGAACCGCTTCCGTTGCAGGCTCTGTGAGCAGCGCTTTTTCGCTCACTTCCACTTTAACCGCAGCGACCTTGAACTCAGGGATTTTCGCATGCGGGTCAGTCGCCGTTGTCGTTAAACGGTTCACCGGCGATTCAACAAAGTGGAATGGAATGAACACCACACCTTTTTGAATACGCTTAGTCACAAAGGCATTAATCTCAATGCTGCCGCGACGTGTAGACACCGTCAGACGCTGACCATTACTGATGCCAAGTGCTTCTGCGTCTTCCACGCTCACCATCGCTCGTGGGCCAGCAAGGTTATCCAACCCTTTGGTCTTACGCGTCATGGTGCCGGTATGGAACTGCTCAAGTACGCGACCCGTCGTTAACACAAGTGGGTACTCTTCATCTGGCAACTCAGCCGCATAACGGAACGGTACACCCACCATCTGCCCTTTACCACGTGTAAACTGGGTTTGGTGCATGATGCGAGTACCTGCCGGGTTGTTCTTGTTGCTCGGCCATTGCACACCGTTTGGCGTAATTGCGTCCCAACGAAGACCCGCGTATTGAGGTGTCACTCGTGCGATTTCATTAGTGATATCAGACACGCAGTGGTAGTCCCAATCACTGCCCATGGCATTGGCGATTTCTTGAATAATCCACCAATCTTCTTTCGCTTCACCCGGTGCAGTGACAACCGGATTCACGCGCTGAACACGACGCTCCGTATTGGTGAAGTGACCCGCTTTCTCTGCAAACGAGCAAGAAGGCAGAACCACATCCGCGTATTGCGCGGTTTCCGTTAAGAAGATGTCTTGAACCACCAAGAAATCGAGCGCTTCTAAACCTTCAATCACATGCGCTTGGTTCGGGTCACTCAACACTGGGTTCTCACCCATGATGTACATACCACGAACGTCACGATGGCAAGCCGCATCAATGATTTCTGTCAGGGTTAGACCTTGCTCAGAAGGCAGATTAGGTGCGTTCCATTCAATCGCAAACTTCTGACGCACAATTGGGTTGTATACCTTTTGGTAGCCTGGGAAGCTGTTTGGCAAAGCGCCCATATCACACGCGCCTTGCACGTTTGATTGACCACGCAGCGGGTTGATACCACCACCTTCAATACCGATGTTGCCACACAGCAATTGCAGGTTAGCGATAGAACGCACGTTGTCATGACCTGTCGTGTGCTGAGTAATCCCCATCGAGTAGTACACAGCCGTACGATCTGCCGTACCGATCATGCGCGCCATTGCTTGAATGTCTTCGGCTTTTACGCCCGTAACCAACTCCACTTTATCGAGGTTGTAAGCTGGCGACATCACCTCTTGCAACAAGGTATCAAAGCCGTCGACACGTTCTTCGATGTACTCTTGATCGTACCAACCGTTCTTGATGATCTGCTGCATGACGCCGTTCAGGAGCATCACATCCGTACCCGGACGGTGCGCCATATACAGCTCTGCATGCTCTGCCATATCGACACGTTTCGGGTCAGCCACAATCAAGCGAGCGCCGTGGTGACGAATTGCTTGTTTGATGTGTGAAGCGATGATCGGGTGTGCTGATGTAGTATCCGAACCGATAATAAAGATCACATCCGAGTGCTTAATGCTTGGAATGTCGTTGGTCATTGCACCACTACCGAGTGATGCCTCAAGACCGGTTACACTCGATGCGTGACACAAGCGCGCACAGTGATCGACGTTATTGGTGCCTAGTTCACGACGGACAAATTTTTGGAACGCGTAGTTGTCTTCGTTGGTGGTTTTCGCTGAAGAGAAGCCCGCCAATGCGTTGCTGCCAAAATCTTGCTTGATGCCAGAGAACTTGTTCGCAATCAGTTGAATCGCCTCTTCCCAGCTTGCAGGCTGCAACCAACCATCTTTACGGATCAATGGCGTGGAAAGACGCTCTTCACTGCCAATGAAGTCAAAACCAAAGCGTCCTTTCACACACAGCATTCCTTGGTTAACCGGTGAGTCACCGCCTTTCACGTAACGAATCGTATTGGTTGTTTCGTCCACGAACATGGTCAACTTACAGCCCACACCACAGTATGTACAAATGGTGTCGACCGCTTTCAGATCTTCAGTACGGCCTTGCGAACGGTCACGACTATCGACCATTGCGCCCGTTGGACACACTTGAACGCAAGCGCCACATTGCACGCAGTTCGAATCACCCATTAGGGTTAAGCCATTCTTGTTACTTCCAAAGTGTGGACGATCGTCAGGACGTAATGCCGGACGACCTTGTTTATCGCACACGAAGTTCAGTACACCGTGTACGGCTTTGTCGCGGCACGCTTGGATGCACTGACCACAGCTAATACAGCGGTTAGCATCAAACTCAATAAACTCAGAGCTACGGTCAACTTCGTACTTATGACGCAAGTCTTTCGCACGAAGATCTAACCAATCTTGATGCGATTTAATCTGCAAGGAGAAGTCAAAGCTTTGCTCAGCCTCATATTCGGTGGAGTAATCACGCAGCGAACAATCGGTATTTGCCTGACAGCCACATTCTAGACAGCGCGCTGCTTCTTTCATTGCTTCTTCGTTATCAAAACCCAACTCCACTTCAGCGAAGCTTTGCTCGCGTTGCGCTGGAGTCAATTCTGGCATGATAGAGCGAGCGACTTTTTGGATGTTCTCGAAGTGAAGCGGGTCGACTTGAGAGAGTTTCTTCTCTTTACGCGAGTTGAACGCCGCCTTTGGCATGTCTGCCATATCGCCATTCAAAAACAGGTCAATGGCTTTTGCCGCCACGCGGCCATCACCCACCGCTTCAACTGCCGTTGCTGGACCACGGCGGAAATCACCAATACTGAAGATATTGCCCGTGCCGGTGTGCATGGTCTTTTCATCTGCATCGGAGGTGTTCCAACGCGTAAGCGGAATCGACAAATCTTCACCTTCGAGGAAGCTCAGATCTGGCTTTTGCGATACTGCCGCAATCACGGTGTCGAACTCTTCGGTGAAGAACTCGCCGGTTGGTTTAGGGCTTCGACGGCCAGATGCATCCGGCTCACCCAACGCCATGCGCTCTAGGCGAATCGCATTCACGCGTCCGGTTTCATCAGCAAGGTTTTCTGCAGGGTTGGTCAAGAAGTGGAATTTCACCCCTTCGTGTTCCGCTTCGACAATCTCATAGTCTTCTGCTGGCATTTCGTCACGGGTACGACGGTAAATCAACGTGGTGTCTGCACCAGCACGACGCGCAGTACGAGCACAGTCAATTGCCGTGTTACCACCACCGATCACCGCGACTTTCTGACCCGTGACGTAGTTTTGCTCAGTAACGTAATCTTTCAGGTAATCAACGCCCAGATAACAACCTTCAAGGTCGCTGCCTGTGTAATGCATTTCAACCGCTTGAGACGCACCGACAGCCAAACACACTGCATCGTATTCTTCGCTCAATTGAGAAAGCGTGAAATCCACACCCAGTTTTTGGTTGGTGCGAACCTGCATGCCATTGCGGCACATCAGTTCGATTTCTTTATCGAGAATGTCTTTTGGTAGGCGATATTCAGGAATACCATAACGCAACCAACCGCCCGCTTTTGGCATGGATTCAAAGACAGTGACGTCGTAGCCTTCATTCGATAAGTAGTAGCCAGCCGTTAGACCACCAGGACCACTGCCGACGACGGCAATGTTCAAACCTTTGCTTGATTTCTTTTCTGGTACATAGGCTTCATGCGCAGACAAATCCGCATCCGCGGCATGACGCTTAAGCTGACGAATTGCAATAGGCTCATCGACTAACGAGCGGCGACATTCGCTCTCACAGAATGCCGGACACACACGACCAATCGATAACGGCATAGGAAGCGTACGCTTAATCACTTCAATCGCTTTTTGATGATCGTTCTGTGCGATGTGATAAAGGTAGGATTGGATGTCTACACCCGCTGGACACGCGGTTTTACATGGCGCTTCACAATCGGCGTAATGGTCCGTCATGATGCGGTTAAGTGCTTTTCTGCGGTGCTCGCTTAATTGTTCTGATTGCGTGACCACATTAAGGCCGCGGTAAACTTCGAGTTCACACGCACGCTTAGTACCGCCACTTTCGACTTCAACTACACACAAGTCACACGGTACTTTTTCATTACTTTTGTTCATTCCGCACAGCGATGGGATCTCGACCCCACACACTTTTGCTGCTTCTAAAAGGGTTAGACCCTCTTCTACAATTCTATATTTTCCATCGATGACAATTTCTATCATGCAACCCCCGCAGCAAAGCAAATCCAAATCTGCACAAGTAAAACCATGCATTCTATAAGGATAATCATTTGTAAGACAAGTTAGTGTGATGTAAAACTTATAAACCACATTTTTCACGTGTCATAAAAAGCGAGGGCTTCTTTCGCTAACTTTCAACACTCGGTGTTTAACAAACGTTTTACTCCCTCGAAAGTGCGAAAACTGAAGGGTTGGACTATTTTGATAATAAGAGTAATAAATGATTGACCTTACCCTTAGGTTAACCTTTAGAATCGAAGGGTTTTCATCATTTTCATCAAACACATGGGAAAGGGTATGCACTTAAAATCGCTGCATACAATTTGGTTAACTCTCTTCACGACGCTAGTGCTATTGGTATCTAGTGTGGCGAACAGTGAGCCGTTGATGAATATTCAAATGATGTCTACTGGCATGGCTCACCATCCTTCTATGATGAGTGACAGCGAACACTGCGGTATGCCTGGCATGATGGACGTCTCCATGACTGACGCTTCTATGTCCGAAGATGGCGATGCAAGAGAAACCAGCATGAACTGTGGTGGAGGCTCTGGCATGGTTCATACCTGCTGTACTGCTGCGTGTACGATAGTTTTCGTCCCCCTACCGAATCCTGTCAATAGCCCGATGCCCGTCGTCTATCGCGCAACTATTACTCCTGAAGTTGCTTCCCCAGTCGTACACGTCAGCCGCGACCTGTACCGACCTCCAATAGCCTAAATCCATCCTAGCATTCGACCCTGCGCGTGTATCGCAGGTTGTTTTAATGCGCCTGAACGATGAGGTAACAAGGCTTTACTGTTCCCGCAATAAAATCTGCACCTCCATCGATCCGGCGAACACTGGATTTAGATTATGGATATCAAACCATACCGCTTAGCTGCACCTATTTTTATGGTGGCTCTGGTCGCTGCGCCAACCTTGGTTAACGCCGCAGGTAAAGAGACGCACGCAGCGCAAAATTCCACATCAAGTGAGCGAGCTTCAACGACCAAGCTTGCCCAACTGATCAACGTCGCTTTGAGTAACGATGGCAATCGTAAGCAATACTCAGCGCAATCTGCTGCCATGCGTGAAACGGGCGTCGCGAGTGCGACCTTGATGGACCCAAAACTAAAAGTGGGTTTTGGTGGCTTGCCTGTCGACAGCTTCAAATTCGATGAAGACCCAATGACCAATATCTCCGTTGGTTTAATGCAACAGTTTGAGCGTGGCTCTACGCTTGATTTACAACAGAAGAAAGCCAATCAACAAGCCGACGGCCTTGGGCTTCAAGTTCATGCTCGTGAGCTTGAGGTAGCCAACAGCATGACTCAACTTTGGTTAGAGCTTGGTTACCAGCAACACGCGGAGCAAATCATGCTTGAGAACCTCAAGTTGATGAAGGAGATGGAAAGCTTTATTCAAACCAACTATTCGATTGGTAAGAGTGAAGCGCAAGACCTACTCAACGCTCAATTACAAGTCAGCAAGTTGGATGAGAAACTGCAAGCCAACGCACAAATGCAACGTCGTCTTATCTCTCAACTCTCCGAATGGTTGGGGTCAGACTGGTTGGCAAACGAAGAGGCTCTGCACGCGAGCAATCAATTGAACTGGGACACACTGAACAGCAAACTTGCTGCCAGTCAGAATTCCACCAAGCATTATCAGCAACTCAGCCAACACCCGATGGTTAAGATGGCAGACGTTAGCATTTCTGCCAATAAAACTCAGGTGGAGATTGCTGAGCAAGCCTACAACCCACAATTTGGCGTCGAAGTAATGTACGCCTACCGCCAAGCCGACAACATGATGGGCGAACCCGCTTCTGACTTGGTCAGCGCTTACTTAACCATGGACATTCCACTGTTCACTGGTGACCGCCAAGATCGCAATCTTGCTGCCGCTCAATACCAAGTTGGTGCGGCACAATCGCAAAAAGACACCTTACTAACGCAGATGAATGCCAAGGTGAACACTTTGCTGGTTGATCGCGGCAACTTAACCCAACGTTTAGAACGTTATCAATCCACCTTATTGCCTCAAGCGAAAGCGCGCATTCAAGCCGTTGAGCGGGGTTATCAAAACAACACAGCGCAGTTTAACGATGTGATTTCTGCCACGACTGACGAGTTGGCTCTGCAATTAGAGCAACAACGTCTGCTGACCGATCTCAACATCGCAAACAGCAATTTAGCCACCCTACTCGGTGGTTTCGACTACCAAGTGGCTTCACCGGAAGCTCGCTCTATTTCGACATATTAATTTGTGATTCCCCAAGACAGTTGGGGCTACAGCTAGGCGGCAAACGAGAGAATCCCATGAGCATAGATCTGCTATGTGATTTGGGTGAACGAGAGCTGGCAACAACGCTGTAGCGTCAAATGTGAAGGGGAAAATAAGGTAAAACAATGAAAACATTTAAGATTGCAACCATCGCGCTGATTGTTGGTGGTGCTTTAGGGTTTGGTGCTAATCATTTTCTTACGGGCTCGGCTCACAACATGAGTGCGATGGGTGGCGAATCTGCTGCAAGCTCTAATGATCCGCTTTACTGGGTTGCCCCAATGGATCCGAATTACAAACGCGACAAACCGGGTAAGTCCCCAATGGGCATGGATTTGATTCCGGTTTACGCAGAAGACCTATCCGGTGAACAAGATGCACCAGGTACAGTGACTATTGACCCTTCAGTAGAAAATAACCTCGGGGTTAAAACCGCAAACGCGACACTACAGCAGTTGTCACCACGCATCGAAACCGTTGGTTATATTGCCTTTGATGAAAGTCTGTTATGGCAAACCAACGTTCGTGTGGCGGGTTGGGTAGAAAAACTCTACATCAATGCCGTGGGTGAGAAAGTGAAGAAAGGCGATGTGCTTTTCACGCTCTACTCTCCTGAGCTGGTTAAAGCACAAGAAGAATTGCTGAATGCGTACCGCACTGGCCGCAAAGGTCTTGTAAAAGGCGCGACCGAACGCTTGGTAACGCTTGGGGTTGACCGTGCTCAAATCAAATCCATTACTCGTAGTGGTAAAGCATCGCAAACCATTGAAATCAAAGCGCCTGCTGATGGCGTTATCGCGAGCTTAAACGTGCGTGAAGGTGGCTATTTGTCCCCTGCTCAAGCGGTGATCAGTGCAGGTCCTTTGGACAATGTTTGGGTTGATGCAGAAGTCTTTGAGCGTCAAGCACACTGGATGAAAGCGGGTTCTCAAGCCACGATGACCCTTGACGCGATTCCGGGCAATGAATGGCAAGGTGTCGTAGATTACGTGTACCCAATCCTCGATCCGAAAACACGTACGTTACGTGTGCGTCTTAAATTCCCTAATCCAGATGGCGCATTGAAGCCAAATATGTTCGCCAATATTGCCCTGCAGCCTGTCACTGACGACGCAGTATTAACGATTCCTAAATCATCTGTTATCCGCTCTGGCGGTATGACTCGCGTTGTCCTGGCGGAAGGTGATGGCAAATACCGTTCTGCTCGAATTGAAGTTGGCCGCGAAGCTGGCGAACAAATCGAAGTATTACAAGGACTTAAACAGGGCGACAAGATAGTTACTTCATCTCACTTTATGCTCGACTCTGAATCAAGCCAGTCGGCGGATCTATCTCGCATCAATGGTGTAGAAGCGGCAGCAGAAACGGCATGGGCCAAAGGTGAGATCACGGATGTGATGAAAGATCACCGTATGCTGACCATCAACCACCAGCCTGTACCAGAATGGGATTGGCCGGGCATGGTAATGAACTTCACTTTCGCAGATGGCGTTGAAATGGGTGACTTGAAAAAAGGTCAGGCTATCAAATTTGAAATGCAAAAGACAGAGTCCGGTCAGTACCAAATCATCGACTATAAGGCAGACAACAGCGTCATTGCAGCTGAAGTTTGGCTGACTGGTGACATCACAATGCTGATGGCTGATTTTGGCATGATTACCTTAAACCACCTACCGGTTGCAGAATGGAACTGGGATGCGGGCGAGATGAACTTTTCAGTGGGCGAAGACGTTGATTTATCGGATTTTGAAGAAGGACAGAAAGTTCGGTTTCTAGTTGAAAAACAAGGATCTGACTACGTTCTTAAACAGCTAGTTCCTGCAACAACAGCCGTCGAGGGTTAATTATGATCAATGCTATTATTCGTTGGTCACTGAGCAACCGATTCCTAGTGTTGGTCGCGACCTTAGCCCTTGTATTAGGCGGACTTTACAGTGTAAAGAATACGCCTGTTGATGCGATTCCGGATCTTTCTGATGTGCAAGTGATCATCAAGACAAGCTATCCGGGTCAAGCTCCTCAAGTCGTCGAGGATCAAGTTACTTACCCACTCACCACCGCCATGCTTGCCGTGCCGGGTGCTGAGACGGTTCGTGGCTACTCATTCTTTGGTGACTCTTACGTTTATATCATTTTCAACGATGATACCGACATGTACTGGGCACGTTCACGCGTGTTGGAGTACTTAAGCCAAGTAGCACCAAAGCTGCCACCGAACGCAAAACCAACCCTAGGTCCTGATGCAACGGGCGTGGGCTGGGTTTACAGCTACGTATTACAAGACAAAACCGGCAAGCATGATTTGGCGGATCTTCGCAGCCTACAAGACTGGTTCTTGAAGTACGAATTGCAAACCGTGGATGGCGTTTCTGAAGTCGCGACCGTGGGCGGCATGGTGAAGCAGTATCAAGTGCAGATTGATCCTGCCAAGCTGCGTGCGTACAACCTCACTTTGCAACAAGTGAACATGGCAATCCAAAACGGTAACCAAGAAACCGGCGCGTCCGTTATCGAAGTGGCTGAAGCCGAACACATGGTTCGTACCACGGGTTACTTAACCAGCATTGAAGACATTAAATCACTGCCGCTAAAAGTCACCGAGACAGGCACGCCGTTGCTCTTAGGAGACATCGCAGACATTAACCTTGGTCCACAAATGCGCCGTGGTATCTCAGAGCTGAATGGCGAAGGTGAAGCGGTCGGCGGCGTTATCGTGATGCGCTTTGGTGAAAACGCCAGTGAAGTGATTGCAAAAGTCAAAGACAAACTCGCCGACCTACAACGCAGCCTGCCAGAAGGCGTGGAAATTGTTGCAACCTACGACCGCTCTACCCTTATCGATTCAGCGGTAGAAAACCTATGGAAGAAGCTTGCAGAAGAGTTCATCGTCGTTGCGATTGTGTGTGCGTTGTTCTTATTCCACATTCGTTCTTCATTGGTTATCGCTCTGAGTCTACCGGTTGGCATTCTCACTGCGTTTATCGTAATGCATTGGCAAGGCATCAATGCCAACATCATGTCCCTTGGTGGTATCGCGATTGCCATCGGTGCCATGGTGGATGGTGCAATCGTGATGATTGAAAACGTTCATAAGCACATTGAACGAACGCCACTGACCGATAAAAACCGCTGGCAAGTAATTGGCAAAGCCGCAGAAGAGGTTGGCGCACCGCTGTTCTTCTCGTTGTTGATCATTACTCTTAGCTTCGTACCAGTGTTCGCCTTAGAAGGCCAAGAAGGCAAGATGTTCTCGCCGCTTGCATTCACTAAGACTTACGCCATGGCAGCGGCTGCAGGTTTGGCGATCACACTCGTCCCTGTTCTTATGGGCTACTTCATTCGCGGTAAGGTGTTACCGGAACACAAAAACCCGGTTAACCGTGGCTTGGTCGCGTTGTACCGTCCGCTGTTGAACACCAGCTTAAAATACCCTAAGACCATGATTGTTATCGCATTAGGTCTAATGGCATCGGCTTACTACCCAACCAGTAAACTGGGTAGCGAGTTCATCCCGCCGCTGGATGAAGGCGACTTGATGTACATGCCAACGACCTATCCGGGTATCTCGATTGGTAAGGCGCGTGAGCTTCTACAACAAACCAACAAGCTGATCAAAACCGTTCCAGAAGTGAAAACCGTATGGGGCAAAATTGGCCGAGCTGAGACCGCAACCGATCCAGCACCACTCACCATGATCGAAACCGTGATTCAGTTGAAGCCACGCGACCAATGGCGTGAAGGCGTAACAACCGAGTCACTACGCAAAGAGTTCGACAAACTGGTTCAGTTCCCTGGTCTTACTAATGCTTGGGTAATGCCGATCAAAACGCGTATCGACATGCTGGCAACGGGCATCAAAACCCCTATCGGCATTAAAATCGCGGGTCCCGACCTGAAAGTGATTGAGAAGATCGGTTCCCAGCTGGAGCCAATTCTTAATGGCGTACAAGGTACAGCATCGGTTTACGCAGAACGTGTCGCAGGTGGTCGTTATGTCACGATCGACATTAAACGTCGTGCAGCGGCGCGTTACGGCTTGAGCATCAAAGACGTTCAGCAGGTGATCTCGACCGCGGTGGGCGGCATGAATGTAGGTGAAACCATCGAAGGCTTGGAGCGTTACCCAATCAACGTTCGTTACCCACAAGACTACCGTGATTCAGTGGTTAAACTGCAAAACCTACCGTTAGTGACACCAAATGGCGCTCGTATTGCGCTGGCTGATGTAGCGGATATTCGTTACGAAGACGGTCCTCCAATGATCAAGACGGAAAACGCACGTCCAAACGGCTGGGTGTTTGTCGACATCGATGGCCGTGACCTTGGCTCTTACGTCGTGGAAGCACAGCAAGTCGTGGCCGATCAGTTGGAGCTTCCTGCGGGTTACTCGCTGGCTTGGTCTGGTCAATACGAATACATGGAGCGTGCGAAAGACCGCTTGAGCGTCGTGGTACCAATCACCATTGCCATCATTATGCTGCTGCTTTACTTCAGCTTCCGTCGTGTCGGCGAAGTGATGATCATCATGCTTACGCTACCGCTCGCTATGGTCGGTGGTTTGTGGCTCATGCATATCCTCAACTACAACTTCTCGATTGCTGTTGGGGTCGGCTTTATTGCCCTCGCAGGCGTCGCGGTTGAAATTGGGGTCATCATGCTCGTCTACCTCAACCAAGCATGGCACTACAAAAAGCTGGATACGGAAGAGAGCCAACAGAAGCTTGAGGCGAAAGACCTAACCGATGCCATTCGTGAAGGTGCAGGCCTGCGTGTCCGCCCAGTAATGATGACGGTACTGACGGTCATTATTGGTCTGATTCCGATCATGTACGGCGAAGGTACAGGATCAGAAGTAATGCAACGCATCGCCGCACCAATGATTGGCGGTATGGCATCGGCACTGCTGCTGACGCTGTTGGTACTTCCAGCCATCTTCAAGCTGTGGAAACAACGTGAGTTGCGCCCAAACAACTCAACTCCGAGCCAAACAAGCACGCAAACTGGCAACCAAATCGAAAACGCCGACAGCACAGATCGCACTGGCAACAACGCTTAATCCCTACCTTCCCCTCAAACATGCCGTTTTGAGGGGAAGCAACCAAGTTATTAATGAATTAAAACAAGGATATAAAAATGAAAAAGACACTAATCACTCTTGCTCTAGCCCTAACAACAACGACTGCGTTTGCCCAAATGGATCATTCAAACATGGACCACGCGAACATGGACCATAGCAACATGAAGCATGAAAATATGGACCACGGCAGTATGAAGATGGACCACAGTAAAATGGACCATTCAAACATGATGGATATGCCGGGCATGTCGGCAGTAGGTATGCCAGCAAAAGGGGCAAAGCCAGACAAGGTGGTACACGTTATCTTGGGTGATGACATGACCATCAAGTTCAAGAAAGACGTTAAGATTGAGCCAAACGATGTGGTGCAGTTTGTAGTCATGAACACAGGTAAGATCAACCACGAGTTTACGATTGGTTCGGCTAAAGAGCAGTTAGAACATCGCGAAATGATGAAGACAATGAGCGGTGATCATATGCACGACTCGGGCAACTCTGTGACGGTCGAACCGGGCAAAGCGAAGCAGTTGTTGTGGCATTTCCACGGTGACAACAAGATTGAGTTCGCGTGCAACATTCCGGGCCATGCAGAAGCAGGCATGACAAAGAACATTACGCTGTAAATCGTACTTGAACACAACAAAAAGGAGCTGACATTTCAGCTCCTTTTTTCTCTCTGATTCCTTACTTACGAACCGATATCGGCTCAGAAGTTATAGGCTGCCATGACTCGAACCGCCATCTCATCTTCCTCCGACAAGCTGATGTCCTCGTCAATTTTGTAGCCTTCAACAATAAGACCAACGCTGGCAATATCGACTTTGACGCCTAAGGTTGGTTCAAAGTTGTTTTGGCTATCTGTGTCGACATACTCACCCGTCTCTTCTTCAAAATACTCAATCTCGACATTGTTGTAATTCAACCCGATACGCGGCGTTATCGCCAACACATCGTTTACGCGAATTTCGTAACCCAACGCAGTATGTAATCCCCAAACTTGCTTCTCTGCCCAATGCGTGCCGAAATGCTCTTGCTCACCGCTGTCTATCGGTGCATTGAAGCCGAGTGACCAATTGATATTGGGCAACACTTCTGCACCCATCTCTACACTTAAGACCTCATGCTTATCCAAAAACGTTACGCCACCGGCGATAAAGGGTTCTCTCTCTTCTGCAAGCACTGGAGCGCTAAGCAAAAGCACCAAAATGAATAAGCCAACCAGATCTTTAAGCATGACACCTCCGAGCAATGAATACGTCGATTTACCACTCTCAGAATACGTGGATTACGTGCGCATTTTTGACGGTTAAGAAGCTCAAATTTGAACCTTTGAACACCACACAATGTCGTAACCAACGACGTAAATTTATGCTTAAGGCGCTTTGTGAAACACTCCATAGACCTCAACCTGTATCGCTTTTTAAACCTGATTTTTGAACAGAAGTCGTTGCCCAAGGTGTGCCATACGCTCGATATCAGCCGAGCAACGTTTAATCGCCAGCTAGCTGACTGCCGTGAGTTATTTGGCAACGAGCTGTTCATTGCCAACAAAGGGCTGTATTTCCCGACCCTGTTTTGCAGTCAACTCATGAACATTATCGAGGAACCGTTAGAACAACTGGAGTCTGCTCAAACTCAAGTCAACGTCCTTGAAGCCGCTACGCAACCGACCCAATTTCGCTTTTTTGTACCAAACCCTCTGAGCGCCATTCTCACCACACCCCTACTCGAATTGCTCAGCCAACACGACAATATCGCTGATTTCTCGATGGTCGATTGGAATCTTGAAGGCATCGAATTTCCAAAAGCAGGCTCACTTGCCGTCGGTATTTCTGGCTACCCTTCTGTTATGAATGAACGCGTGGTTGAGCGGAAAATCGGTGAGCTTGGTTTGTATCTCTATACCTCGCAGAACAACCCGCTTTGGCAACGAGATCATATTGATATTCAACGTCTACAAAATGAAAAATTGGTGCGAGTGTCGATGGGCGCACTGGATGATGCCATTTACTATGAGAGGGTGAAGCGACAACTTGGGTTTGCTTTGGAAAGACGTTTAACCGTGCCATCAGTTCATGCCGCTTTGGATTGGTTAATCAAAACCGATTATGTTCTGATTTGCTTTGCCCTGCCCAATTCGGCTTTGCCGCAAGGCATCAAGAAGATTCCGTTGATTCAGGATAACGCTCAGATGTTCTTTGATATCGGCTTGCAGTTTCACCGTGGCTATTATCAACACCCAACGATAGTGAAATTAGAAAAGCACCTGTCCGATATTCTCAACGATTTATAGCCTCAATGGCCATCGAGATACTGGACATACAAAAAAGCCGCCCGGTACAGGCGGCAAACAAGCAGTATGTGCAATAAAACGATAAAAATATAAAGGTCGATGAAAAACGTTAGAAGTTGAAGCTCAACGTAGCGCGAACCACATCTTCTTCAAATTCTTTACCATTGATCGGGTTAACCGCTGAGTCGTTGATCTTACCGTAATCAACCGTTAGGCCGACCATACGCCAGTTAACCGTACCGCCAACAGAAGCGTAAACGCTATCAATGTTCATGCTCTGGCCAGAGTGAGTGCCACCATTGATATCAACGTCCGCATTAAAGTAGTTGATACCAAGCTTAGGAATGATATCGAACTCAGCAATTTCAAAGCGGTAACCAATGTTCGCGTACATACCCCAAGCGTCTTGATCGTTCTTTACGGGCATATCAATTGCGTCAGAGCCAACAAAAATACCACCACCGGTGACAATGTTGTTACCCACATCGCGGCTGTAACCCAAGGTATACATTTCGTGGTCGCCAACGAAGGTCGCACCCGCTTCAATTGAGTTGTTGCGGCCTTCTGCCAATGCGTGGCCAGAAGCGGTCACAGTTGCCAATGTTGTTAGCGCTAGAATGCGTTTTGATGTGATAGTCATCTTTACTCTCTCGGTTTGGATTTGCTTATTACCCTACCCATTTCTGAATATCGAAATTGAGGCTTAAAAAGCTCACCGCTGAGCTAACTTATGACTAACAATCTTGACACTTAGCGCATAATAAACAGCTCTTCGTGATAACTCTGCTCAATATTAAATTGATACGCATCTAGCTCTTTTTTCAGTGTTTTTGAGAAAGCTTCTGGTCCACAGAAGTACATTTCATACTGGTTCAAATCACCACACTGAGCCGCAATACGTTCAGCATTCAAACGTGGCGATTTCATGGTATCTATCACATGCAGTTTGACGCTTGCTTGGTGCGCTAAGTGCCAAAGTTCATCGACCAACTGGCCGTCGATACCACGACTGCAGTAAAACAGATGAACATCGCTAGTTTGCGCTTGCACTTTCAATGCTTCCAAAGCGGCAAAGAAAGAAGCAATCCCTACCCCACCAGCAATCCAGATTTGAGGTTTCTCTAAATCAAATTCCAAACGTCCGTAAGGCCCCTCTACCATTACCGCATCGCCCGCTTTTACGCGCTCATACAAGCCGGTAGTAAAATCGCCTAGCTCTTTGATTAGGAAACGTAATTCATTGCTTTCACTGCCAGAGACGATAGTGAACGGATGGGCATCTTCATCACCAAAACGTAAGTAAGCAAATTGCCCCGCCTTGTGCCCTTGCCAAGACGCATTTGGTTTAACGACCAATTCCATCACTTCAGCTTGAGGGAAGTAACGTGTCGACGCCACAACCGCAGAATGTTTATTACGACGACCAACGAAGCCAAACAAGCTGTAGAGCGCGGCAATCGAACCGACGACGGCAAACCCAACAGTAAGATAGTAAACAGGCTCGCCCCAATACGCGCGTTTGAGCAGCAGTACGGAGTGAATCGCGATCAGCAAATACGCCACCGACATAAAGCGGTGCGATAGTTTAAAGGGTTTGTACTTCACTGCGCCCCATAGAGAAACCACCAGCAAAACCAACAGCATGTAGAAGCCCCACTCACCCATGCCTTGAGCAAGATCGCGCAGACCATGAATCCAAGCCTCGATTCCAAAGAGGTTACCCTCAGGCCCTGCACCTGTGTGTTTCTCTGGTCTTGCTAATACACCAGACATGACTAGCCATTTCGGCACTTGATACCAAAGCCAGTGCGCCAAACCTAATGCAACGCCACCAATGCCGAGCCATTTGTGCACTCGATACGCTTTGTCCATGCCATGTAGCCAGTTTTCAACCACAGGAAGGCGCATTGCCAACACCATGGTTATCGACATCAGCATCAAAGACAGAATGCCTGAATATTGGATCATGGCAGATCGCCATTCAAAGACATTGGTAGAAGACAAAAGCTGCGGTTCCATCGCAAACCATAATACGGACATCGCGGCGATCATTGCCCAGATGATATTGCGGAATGTTTTCATGATTGGTTACTCGGTTAATCGACAATTTTACTTTAGCGCTTCACATGTAAAGCAACGTCAATAAGAGTAAAAGCGGGTAAAGCTCGACATATGCAAGGATTCCTACAGAAAAAAGACAAGAATCTAACAGTCATTAGAGTATTCACTCGTTATAGTTCCGGCTAAATTCGCCAAGGTGCGAACTGGAATAAATAACACTAAGAAAATCAATAATGAAAAAGCTATTTCTGCTACTCGGATTGTTAGTCTGTTCGAGTGCAACGTACGCCGCCAAACTGAATGAAGACCTCTCCGCAATTGAAGACCACATAACGGGTCGCATTGGCGTTTCTGTTTGGGATACACAAACAGACGAAAAGTGGGATTACCGTGGCGACGAGCGCTTCCCAATGATGAGTACCTTTAAAACGCTGGCGTGCGCGACCATGCTGAAAGACATGGACAGCGAAAAGCTTGATAAAAACGCCACCGCGAAAGTCGAAGAGCGCAACATGGTGGTGTGGTCACCTGTCATGGATCGAATGGCAGGCCAAACTACCCGTATTGAACATGCCTGTGAAGCCGCAATGCTGATGAGCGATAACACCGCCGCCAACATTGTTTTACGCAGCATTGGTGGCCCGCATAGTGTAACCAGATTCTTGCGTTCTATTGGTGACAAGGCCACTCGCCTTGACCGTTTTGAACCAAGATTGAATGAAGCAAAACCTGGCGACAAGCAAGATACAACAACGCCTAACGCCATGGTAAACACTCTACACACCCTGCTAGAAGGTGATGCACTCTCTTACGAATCACGTATTCAGTTAAAGATTTGGATGCAAGACAACAAAGTCTCCGATTCTTTGATGCGATCTGTGTTGCCAAAAGGCTGGTCGATTGCCGATCGTTCAGGTGCTGGCGGGTTTGGCTCGCGTGGTATCACGGCGATGATCTGGAAAGAAAACCATAAACCGGTTTACATCAGCATTTACATTACTGAGACCGATTTATCGTTGCAGGCGCGCGACCAAGTCATCGCTCAAATTAGCCAGTTGGTGTTGGACGAATACAAAAATATTTAGCGCTAACTTGATGATTTAAAACGGAGCTTTCGGGCTCCGTTTTTTTATGTCTGCGATCTTGGTTGACACAGGTAGAACGATCGCTTTACCCTAAAGGTAGAACATTCATTCTACCCATGAGAAGACGCTATGTTGAAAGAACAGATCGCCGCCAGTTTAGAGCAAGCTTTTAGCGAGCTTGGATTTGCCGAGCCGAGTGTGGCACAGCTCAAGACGGCCTGTGGTGTTAGCCTACGTACCTTGTACAAGCACTACCCTTCTAAGGAAGACATGATCGTGGCTGCGTTAGAACACCGCCACCAGCGCTACTTAAACTTCCTGCTGGATAACTCGCCACAAGCCGGGCTAGAAGCGACTCAGCACGTATTCAACAAGCTCAAACAATGGATGGAAGACTACGCACCGCATGGTTGCATGTCGATGAACGCGATTGCGGCATTTCCCGAGCACGACATCATCAACCAAACCGTGAAAGCGCACAAAGAAGACGTTCGACAATTTTTGGGTAAACAGAGCCTTCGCCAAGACCTCGCCACGCAGCTTTTCTTATTGCACGAAGGTGTCTCCAGCGCTTGGCCAGTACTGGGTAACGAGGCTCTGAACTCTGCGCAACAAGCTGTTTTAAGATTGCTAAAGGAAGATTAATCATGACAACACTACCAACCACAATGAAAGGTGTTCTATTGACCGGTCACGGCGGACCAGAAATGTTGGAATACCGCCAAGATATTCCTGTCCCAACGCCAAAAGAGAACGAAGTGCTGATTCGTGTATCCGCAGCAGGCGTGAACAATACCGATATCAACACGCGTATCGGCTGGTATTCAAAAGGCGACAACGATAGCGAGGACGCAAGTTGGAGTGGCAATGCACTGGTTCTTCCACGCATTCAAGGCGCTGACGTCTGTGGCGAGATCGTTGCCGTGGGTAGTATGGTGCGTGAAAGCCGCATAGGTGAACGCGTGCTGATTGAACCTTGCTTGAGCGATGTAAATGGCGAAACCATTAATCCACCTTGGTACTTTGGCTCAGAATGCGACGGTGGTTTTGCAGAATACACCGTGGTCTCAGCTAAGCACGCCTACCAACTAAAGACGGATTTAACTGACGTTGAACTTGCTTCTTTCCCATGTTCGTACTCAACGGCAGAAAACATGCTCACGCGATCTCGTGTTGCCAAAGGAGATCGTGTCCTGATTTCTGGTGCTTCCGGTGGTGTGGGCTCTGCAGCGATTCAACTCGCCAAAGCGCGCGGTGCCAGCGTTATTGCCATTACAAGTCCAAGCAAAAATGAACAAGTTCTGGAGTTGGGCGCAGATGAAGTCGTGCCACGTAATGCAAATCTTGTTGAAGCGCTTGGCAGTAACAGCGTCGATGTGGTGATTGATTTGGTTGCTGGCGACCAGTGGCCACAGTTCCTTGAAGTGTTGCGCCCGAAAGGTCGTTACGCGGTATCAGGTGCCATTGGCGGTGCGATGGTTGAGCTAGACGTTCGCACTTTGTATCTCAAAGATCTCAGCTTCTTTGGTTGTACTGTCCTTGAGCCTGAAGTGTTTGGAAACTTGGTTCATCATATTGAACAAGGCAACATCAAACCATTAGTCGCACAGACATTCCCACTGGAAGACATCAACCAAGCGCAAGCGGCATTCCAAGAGAAGGGCCACGTAGGCAAGATGGTTCTTACCGTGAAGTAATTAGCTACCTCTACACTGATAGAGCATATTAATAAGCCCCTCTGCAAGTTCTTCGCAGAGGGGCTTTTTCGTTCAGGTTAGATCAACAATTGCCGGAGCTTAATGGGTTACCAGTAAGCAGGAGTATCCAAACCTTGCACACAAGAGGATGTGCCTTGGATTGGCGTCAATTCACCTACAAGTGATTGTGCCAACCAACCATGTGGGAAGCTCAAAGTATGAGGCGCTTTGAATTGCGCTTCCGTCACTTGTTGGAAACCAACGCGCGAGTAGAAGTTAGGGTCGCCGTAGGTAAACACCAACTCGAAACCTTGCTGTTTCAAGTGTTCAAGGCCAAAGTTGATCAGGGCTTGTCCTACGCCTTTCCCTTGGCACTCTGTTAGTGTTGCCATTGGCGACAATAAGTAACCCACTTCACCATTCTCAAAACGTAGCGGTGTAAACAACACGCCTGCAATCAAGCGCTCATCTTGTTTCGCAACAAAGCCTTTCAATTCTTGCTCTGGCGTTGTAGTTAACAAATCGCCGACGAGTAAGCCAATGGTTTTGCCTTCTGCTTCACCTTCAGAATCAGAAAAGGTTTGAGTAAACAAAGCGATCATCTCGCTGCTCATAGCTCTCTCATATTGAGAAAGTGTGTAGTTAGATTTTTGAGTATTCTGATTTGTTGTTTCGTTCATTTTTCTATCAATCTTTTTGTAAGATATACATCTGATACGCCACTTCATTACCACGGCGTTTAACGATATCTAATTCAACTTGTATGTCTTTTAATGCTTGTGATGCTGGCATCTCAGCTTTCAAACTTTGCACACGCTCATCTAAAGGAGCGTAGTAGTTATCCCATGCCTGTTGGCTAATTGGGAATGTATCTAACACTCGGTAGCCTGCTGCTTTCGCCTGCGCAATACGCTTCTCGACACTGCCCACATCTGGGTATTCTTTTTGCCAGAACGCCACCGTATCTTCGCTTGGTGTATCCGTGTTCCAAACCAAATCGCTCACCACTAAGATACCGCCGTCTTTAAGCAATGGGCGCCATGCTTTGAATGCGTTCTCCACACCCATGATGTAAGCACTGCCTTCTGCCCAAATGACATCAGCCGAGCCCTCTGCAAATGGCAGTTCTGTCATGCTCGCACACACCGTGGTGATATTGTCATTTAAGCCAAGAGCCTCCGCTTTGTCTTGTAGGCGTTGCAAAGACGGCTCGTCGTTATCGACCGCAGTGATGTGTGCATGTTTTGCCAAAGTACGAGTCGCAATGCCCTGCCCGCACCCGATTTCCAATATTTCATCAGGTTGAGTTGGTAATAGGCTCAATGCTTTCAACGTATCTTGCTCTGAACCAGGCCCCCAAAACTCCAAGGCTTCATATACGCGAAAGAAGTCCGCCATGTAGTCGTCGTGAGTATTCATATCTTTTGATAACCAACGTAAGTGAAGGGCTTCTTTCTCGCTAAAACCTTGCGTCATCAGCCATTTAAAGTGCGCATCCGGCGCGACTTCATCCAACGATTCATGCCAATCGGTTAACGGTGTTTCACCCAGCAGCGCTGCCAACAGCTGTCGCGATTTCTGCTTTTGCTCAATCTCTTCATCGAGCTGTTTGAGTCTTTCCAACATCAACTGTCGATCTACTTTGGCTTCCAAACAGGCTTTACACTCCTTGAGCGTCAGTCCGCCACTCTGCAATTGCTGGATCAAACGCAAGCGTTGTAGATCCGCATCGCTATACGCGCGGTAGCCGTTGCTTAACCGTTGCCCTTTGATGAGCTCAATCTTCTCGTAATAGAGCAATGTGGTGCGAGACAAACCCAGCATTTCTGCCAGTTCCGATATCCGATACATGTAATTTTCCTCAGCGCTGATGAAAGCATCTTAAACTGTAGAGTTATAGACAGGTCAACATGAATTGTAGAAAAAGATACGCTGAAAGATAAAACGCGGTGAGAAAGCATCAGGTTACTAAAAGGTAACTGGTTGAATTCACACTCTTGGTCTCCATATCCATTTTATAACTCGAAAAAGTAAGGTCTGTTTTATGGAATCAGTAATCAAAATCGACGTAGTGTCGGATGTGGTTTGCCCTTGGTGCATCATCGGCTACAAACGCTTAGAACAAGCAATTCAAGAGCTAGGATTGGAAGATAAAATTGAGTTGGAATGGCAACCGTTCGAATTGAACCCAAACATGCCAGCAGAAGGTGAAAACCTACGCCAACACCTAGCGAATAAATACGGGACAACGCCGGAAGACAGCGTTCGTGCACGCGATAACCTGACTAATCTGGGTAAAGAAGTGGGATTCGACTTTGACTACTTTGATGACATGAAGATGGTTAACACGCGAGATGCACACGTACTGCTGCAGTGGGCAGAGCAATTTGGTAAGCAAACTGAACTGAAGTTAGCCCTGTTCGCGGCCTTCTTTGGTCAACGCAAAGATGTCTCTGACCGAAACACACTGGCAACGATTCTGACTGACATTGGTTTAGATGCAAATATGGGCATCGCCACCCTAGACGATGCAAGTAATGCTGACTCTATCGAGTATCAAGAAAGCCAATGGCATCAACTTGGCGTGAGCTCAGTACCAACAGTGGTGTTCAATATGGAAAGTGCAGTGACAGGCGCTCAACCAGTTGAAGTCTACAAGCAGATCCTAAGCGAATACGCAGAAAAACTGACTAAGTAAAAGCTCATAAGAAAACGCCCACAATACGGTCGCATTGTGGGCGTTTTCGTATTCTGCTAGAGGTTTAGTGTTATTTCACTAATCCTTGTTCAACCAAGCTTGGGAACACCTCATTGCGGAAAATCGTGCTTATGGCGATGTCATCCACGTTTGAAGAATCTACCCATAGGCACTCTTCGATTTCGTTACTGGCAACCACCTCGCCCGAATAATCATTAACGAAGAACACATCCATGACCAAAGTAATGCCGTCTTTATCGTGTGCAGGCGCTTCAAAGCGACCAAACAGCGTCAATGCATTTTCCTTCACGGCAATGCTCACTTCTTCTTGAAGTTCGCGACATAACGCTTGCTCTGAAGTTTCGCCACTATCCAGTTTTCCACCCGGCGCATAGAAGGTGTCTTTGCCTTTTGAGCGCAACACTAACAACGCGCCGTCTTTGATGATGATACCTGCTGATTTGTGCATCTTGCTTTCCTTCTAGGCGCTAGAGAAACTTCTCGATCATGACTTCATTGATGTATTGGCCGTCAACCTTGGCGTGCTTCTTAGCGGTACCAATCACTTCAAAGCCATGTTTTAAATACGTAGCGAGCGCGTTGGGGTTGTCCTCTCGGACATAAGCAAACAACTTTTCATAGCCTTTGGATTTAGCATCAGCAAAGGTGGCAGTAAACAGCGCTGAAGCGACACCTTGTCGGCGACATTTGGCATCGACGAACGTACCGATAATGCCGACATGCGCGAATGCCTTGGTATAACTGGCAAAAGGTTCTACGTTTTGGAAACCTAGCACGGTGCTATCTTCCTCATCCGCTTCTTTTACATTCAATGCCACATTGAACACACCCGTTTCAGGAAAGCTTTCAATGAAGCCTTCTTCCTCTTCTGGGGTGAAGGTGGTATCAAGGATCGTGTATAAGCCCTCTTCTATGATGGGATTGAGAACTTCGGTAATGCCTTGAGCGTGCTGTTTTTTTGCCTTTGTGACGACAACTTTCATAGTATTTTTCGTTCTTTTTATAGGGATGAAATAGGAGCTCGATTATCTTCTATCTTGATCGTAAAACCAATGACCTAGCGATCGTTCGATCAGTAAATACCCACTGACTCATCCTATAGTTAACGTCCTATAAATAAACCACCGCTTCGATGTTGTTACCATCGGGATCATAAAAAAACGCTGCGTAGTAATTTGGCGCATAGTGTTCACGCAAACCTGGCTCACCATGACAAGTAAACCCAGCCTCAATACCCGCTTTATGAAAGGCCTCAACGGACGCTTTGTCATTCGCTTTAAACGCAATATGGCAAGGGGCACTTTGGCCACCCTTTTCTATCAGGAAGCGCGTATTGGCTTCACCAACTAATCCAAAGCCTGCCGCTGCTTCGTCTGACCATTTTAGTTCGATGCCCAAAGGGGTAAGCACCTTGGAATAAAAAACGACACAAGCATCAAAATCCACAACCTTAATTTCAAAATGATCAATCATATCTATCCCTACTTGATTGAATTTGTTCCATAAAAAAGACCACCTTAATCAAAGGTGGTCTCGATTGCGAAGTCTATTGTTTTATCGGTGACAAACTTGTCGGTAATGCCTCAGCTTAACTTAAAGGGCGGCCTTCATAATCGCCCGTCAGTGTTTTCAAGAACGCTTTGATGGCTTCCACTTCTTCATCCGACATTTCCACTCCGACTTGGTATTTACCCATGTCGTAGATGGCTTTTTCTAGCGTATCAGCATGTCCATCGTGGAAGTATGGCGGTGTCAGTTCAATGTTACGCAAGGTTGGCACTTTGAACTTGTGCTTGTCTTCTTTGTTACCAGTGAAGTTGTAACGACCAAGGTCTGCGTCCGTCATGTCAGTACCACGTTCAGCAAAGTAATCCGCTTTCATACCCATGGTTTCAAACGTTTCCCCACCCATCGCTTCACCTGCGTGACAGGTTTGACAATCGTACTTCTTGAACAACATCAAGCCGTATTTCTCGTGCGAGTCCAACGCTTGAGTATCACCCATCATGTATTGGTCAAAGCGGCTGTTTGGTGTGGTTAGGGTTTTCTCAAACTCGGCAATCGCATCCGTGATGTTGTTGCCATTAATCTCACCTGAGTAAACCTTTTTGAACATCGCAACCATTTCTGGATCTTGGCTTAACTTATCGACGATTTCATCCCAATCCATAGAGCCCATTTCAATCGGGTTAAACGGAGGACCACCCGCTTGGTCTTGCAGATCGGCAGCACGACCATCCCAGAATTGCAGCTTGTTGTACACAGCATTAAACACGGTTGGCGCATTGATGCCACCCACTTGGCCATGAATACCAACAGATGTTACGAGTCGGTCCACGCCGCCTGTATCAAGGCTATGGCATGACGCACATGAGACACTATTGTCTCCTGATAGTCGCGTGTCGTGATAAAGCACCTTACCCAGTTCAGCCTTGTCTGCATCGGTTTCGAACGTGGTGTAAATTGGTTGTAGAACTTTGGTTTTACGTTCTTCAGATACCGGAGACTGTGCATGACGCTCTGCACGCTTCTCACGAATCCACTTCAATAAGGTGTGTTTTTCGTCTTTCGACATGCTCGCTGACCAGTGCATAGTCAGGTAGATCGCTGGCGGCATTGAGTCGTCGTAAAGCACCTTCTCAAGACGAGCAAGTGCCACTTCAGAAACAGGATCATTCTGCTTCACGTCATCCAGCAAGTTGGTCATGTCAAAGTGACGCATCGCCACCTTCACATCTGCTTCCATAATTTGTTTCGCCACTGGCATTTCAGAATAGAAAGGCATTTCACTGTTCGGCGTATGGCAGTAGCCACAACCTTTATCCGCCAATACCTTCATCGCTTGATAATCCAGTGTCGATTGATCTAACGAACTAAATTGCGTCAGATTTTGTTGAGCCACTTTTTTATCGTCTTGGTTCACCATATAGACAGTACCGAAGTACGCCACCAAGCCAACTCCTACAATCCCTAGCGTTATTTTCTTTTTATTCATCACTGTTCCCCTTAATCAGTTGCGGCGAAAGTTATTGAAATGAAGCAACTTTTAAAAATGGGAAAAAGGAATTGAAATTAATCGAATATTTAGATGAGTAGCTTATTTAACATCTAACATTTTCTAAATCAGTTACTTGTAGATAAAAGTGAAAAACACAACATAAAAACAACAAGTTAAAAGTGGATCTTTTCTTGATATGAGTCAAAAATGGTGGGAGAGAAAATATATAACTGGGATTAATTGAAATTGATCAAAAATAAATCAGAGCGGATTAGATAAGGAATTATAGACACAAAAAAAGGCAGCTCATGAGCCACCTTTTTTGTAAGTCAGCAAATTAAATTATGCTTTCTTAACATCTTTAGCTGGGTAAGTCAGAGTTGCTTCACCAGCTTGAACGCGTACGTAGAAACCGCCGCTGCTCAGACCTGTAACAACCATTTCACCTAGATCGATACCTTTAGTAGCTACTACTACGTCACCGATTGAAAACATATTTAATACCTTGTTTATGTAGATTATGACCTTAAGTCGTTGGCGGTATTTAATCTGAAATTACCCCCTTAACCTAATCAGGTTTTTTGTCGTTATGATTAACTTTTATTATCGCTCTAAGCCTTGTTTTTATTGGTTTTATCAGAGCTTGATGGAGATCGCTTTTACGCATTGCGACTTACATAAGTAAAGGGGAGATTTCCCCCTAATGAGCTAAGATGGAGGAGTCATAATTGCCTTTGATTATGCTTTTACTCTCTGGAGATAAACGATGAAAAATGGTCTTACTATTCGTGCATTAGAACGTTCAGATCTGCGCTTTATTCACGATCTTAATAACAACCGTAATATCATGACGTATTGGTTTGAAGAGCCATACGAATCGCATGATGAATTGGAAGAGTTGTACCAAAAGCATATTCATGATGACGCTGAGCGTCGCTTTGTCGTGGAAGATGAACACGGCGTATTAATTGGTTTAGTAGAGTTAATCGAGATTAACTACATTCACCGCAGTGCGGAATTCCAAATTATAATCGCACCAGATCATCAGGGGCGAGGATATGCCGAAGAAGTAATCCATCGTGCTTTAGACTATTCATTCTCCATTCTCAATCTTCATAAAATCTATTTGCTGGTCGCGTTGGACAATGAGAAAGCGATTCACCTATACCAGAAATGTGGCTTTATTGAGGAAGGGCATTTGGTACAAGAGTTCTTTATCAACGGAAGCTACCGCGATGTAAAACGCATGTATATCCTGCAAGAACAGTATCGAGCCAAACTGGTAAGCAACGAATGAAAAAACGCAGCCTACAGGCTGCGTTTTTATTTCAGTTTAAGCCTAACTTACAGCTTTTCAACGCCCATATTGAACAAAGTAAAGCTGTAAACATCGGCAGTTTTCTCGATAACCTTGCTAGTCGGTGTGCCTGCACCGTGACCTGCATTGGTTTCGATTCGAATCAAAGTTGGGTTTGTACCCGCTTGTTTAGACTGTAGCTCAGCCGCAAATTTGTAAGAGTGCGCTGGCACCACTCGATCATCGTGGTCACCCGTTGTTACCATAGTTGCAGGGTATTTAACGCCGGCTTTAACATTGTGTACTGGCGAGTAACCTTTGAGGTAATTGAACATCTCTTTACTTTGTTCTGCTGTACCGTAGTCATAAGCCCAGCCCCCTCCTGCCGTAAAGGTATGGTAGCGAAGCATATCCAATACACCCACTGCTGGCAGTGCCACTTTGAACAGCTCTGGGCGCTGCGTCATCACCGCACCAACAAGTAAGCCACCGTTCGAGCCACCGTTAATCGCGAGCTTATCTGACGAGGTGTAGTCTTTATCGATAAGGAACTCAGCTCCGGCAATAAAGTCATCAAACGAGTTTTGCTTCTCCAACTTGGTGCCGGCATTGTGCCACTCTTTGCCGTACTCACCACCACCACGAATGTTCGCAACAGCATAGATACCGCCCATTTCCAACCATGCCGCTCGGCTTGGGCTGAAGTAAGGCGTCAGGCTGATATTGAAACCACCATAACCATATAAGATCGTTGGCGCAGTGCCGTCCATCGGCGTGCCTTTTTTGTAGGTGATGATCATAGGAATCTTGGTGCCATCTTTCGACTTATAGAACACCTGACGAGATTCAAATTGTGCAGGATCGAATGGTGCATTCGATTTGTGGTAAACCTCGCTGTCACCCTCTTTGATGTCTAGGCGATAGGTCGTGCTTGGCGTCTTGTAGTTGGTGAAAGAGTAGTAAACTTCAGCGTCTTCTTTCTTACCCCAAAAGCCGTAAGCACTGCCGATGTCTGGTAGCTTGATTTCGCGAATGAACTTACCGTCCATATCGTACTGTTTGACCATCGAAAGGGCATCAACAATGTAGCTTGCGAACAGGTAACCGCCTGCAGTTGATGGGCTAAGCACATTTTCAGTTTCAGGAATCAAATCTTTCCAATTCTTCGGCTCAGGGTTGCTCGCATCCACCGTCACCACGCGTTTGTTTGGTGCATCTAAGTTGGTGACCAAATACAACTTGGTGTCTTTGCTATCAATCACCCAAGTATCAGAATTGGTGTCATCCAAAATGGTTTGCAGCGGACTGTCTAGCTTGGTCAAATCTTTGAAGAACAGCTTATTGCCAGACGTTGACGTACTTGCTGAGATAAACAGGTAACGTTGGTCGTCCGAAGTGTAACCACGAACGTATCGGTGCTTCTCTGTCTCTGTACCACCGAAGATAAGCTTGTCTTCACTCTGCTTAGTGCCTAGCTCGTGATAGTAAAGCTTGTGTTGGTCGGTTTTTGCCGAAAGCTCACTGCCTTCTGGCTTGTCGTAACTTGAGTAGTAGAAACCTTTGTTCCCCAGCCAATTCACGCCACTGAACTTAATATCCACTAACGTCTCACCGACAGGCTTTTTGGTTTCAGTATCAAGCACAATTACTTTGCGCCAATCGCTACCGCCTTCTGAAATACTGTAAGCGACTAAAGAACCATCTTTAGTGAAGCTCACATTCGCCAGCGAGGTCGTGCCATCTTCGCTAAAGGTATTTGGGTCGAGGAAGACTTCTGGCTTGCCATCATCAAGTTGACGGTAAAGCACATCTTGGTTTTGCAAACCGTCGTTCTTGTAGAAATAGGTGTATCTACCTTCTTTGAATGGTCGCCCTAACTTCTCGTAATCCATCAACTGAGTTAAGCGTTCTTCAATCTGGTGACGATAAGGAATTTGCGCCAAGTAATCGAACGTGACTTGGTTCTGCGCTTTGACCCAGTCAGCGGTTTCTTTACTGCGGTCGTCTTCTAACCAGCGGTATGGGTCACTGACTTTGGTACCAAAATACTCATCCACCACATCGACTTTCTTTGTCGTTGGGTACTTCACCGCCATTTTGTGTACGTGTTCAACCAATTCCTTTGTTGAGTCTTCGGCATAAGCTCCCGGTAATACGCCCGTCATCGCAAACGCGGTCACCAGTGCTAAGGTTTTCTTTTTCATAGACTTCCTTTTCTGTTTTTGTTTTGTGTAATGCATCAAGCATCTTACCCATATCGAAGTAAGGATTCTAATGGCTTTGAGAAAATTGCTTGGTAAAGGTTTTAAAGTCACCAAAGCCAAACTAGCTGCTTAGCTTCGGTGAGCTTCCTTAATGTGGAGTTATAGACAAGAGCTTGTTAGCTCAGTTCAATGCTTCGAGACACACCCGACTCCGCGGCGAAATCTTGGTCGTGACTGATAAGAATAAAGCCGCCTCGATACGCGCTTAGTGCCTGAGCAAGCATGATTTTCGAATCCAAATCGAGGTGATTATCTGGCTCATCCAAGAGCAACAAAGGCTGCGTTGGTTGATGACTGACAATCAGCATAGCGAGCTTCATTTTCTCGCCGCCACTCAATACACAGCCCAAACGAAACACACTGTCTCGGCGAAAGCCAATGCCTGCGAGTAATGTTCTGGCATCGCTTTCTTTCATCCCCTCACAATGTTGCATCAGGTTTTCCAACATGGAGAGTTCAGGCTGTATCGCACCAAAGTGTTGGTCGAGATAATAAAGCGGCGTATTGATTTGAAGCTCACCACTTTGCAGTAAGAACTCCCCCAAGAGTGTTTTCAGTAAAGTCGATTTACCGCATCCGTTTTTGCCCAACAAATGCAATTTATCATCCGCATGAACTTGCGCAGTGATGGGTTGAGCCGACCCAAATGGCAACACACCTTCTAAGAGCGACACGACTTTTCGCGAGCGACTTTGACTGTCTGCCAAATACAGTTTTTGCCCTTTGAGTTGCTCTTTGCGCACTCGCAAGCTTTGCTCTTTCTCTTGCAGGTGCGCTTGACGAAGTTGCTCGTTTTTATTACGACTAGCGGCTCGGGCTGTGGCTTTATCCTTCATACCATCCAGTAAGATTTTCGGCTGGCTGCCATCCTTTCTCAGCTTGTTCCCTTGAGCCGCCCTTTGTTCTGCTCTCTCCCGATTGCGCTGAGCTTGCTCTTCCAATTGCTTTTTTTGTTTATCGACAGCAGCTAATTGGCGTTCCACCGCTTGTAGTTCAGTGCGCTTTTGCTCAGCATACATGTCGTAATTACCGCCAAACACTTGCAAACCTAAACCGGATAGCTCCCAGATTTCCTCCATTTCGCGCAGTAACTCTCTGTCATGACTGATGAGCAGAATCGCGCCTG
This sequence comes from Vibrio sp. D401a, assembly GCF_030248515.1. NCBI lineage: Bacteria > Pseudomonadati > Pseudomonadota > Gammaproteobacteria > Vibrionales > Vibrionaceae > Vibrio > Vibrio sp. D401a. Next base: position 162,567 of record NZ_JAHGAI010000034.1, read on the forward strand.
AGAAACTGCGCATCGAATCAATCAACCACTGCTTGGCATGCGTATCAAGATGGTTCGACGGTTCATCAAGGAGCAGCAATTCCACTTCGCTGTCGAACAACTGCCACAGCTGTAAACGCGCTAACTGTCCGCCACTCAATTGCGAGCAAGGAAAGTCTGGCTGTGGCGGCAAACCCATGGTTTCTAACTGCTTGGCAAGTTGGAACGGCAAATCCCATTGTTCACCCACCACCTCAAACAATTGCTCAGAGCAATCGCCCATCTCGATCTGCTTGAGCGCGCTTAACACGTTGTCCTTTGCTAAAAACTGGGCAATCGACAGCCCTCCCTCCAACAAGTGAGATGGTTGCTGGCGATACACCGCAAAGGACCTTGGTAAAGTTACTGTACCGCTGGTTGGGGTTTGCTCACCGCTGAGTATCGATGCAAACACCGATTTTCCGACACCGTTGCGTCCGACTAACCCAACACGACGTTTGGTCATAGAACATGAGATTTGCTGAAACAGCGTTTCGCCATTACCAAATTGATGACTGATATTGTAAGCCTGTAAGACTGGCATAATTTGCCTCCTGTATGACAGGGACAACAGCCGTAGCTTGAGATAAATATAGAGATGAGATCGATGCAAATACACGCGCCCATAGAAGCGCTTCAAACAGAAAAACGGTAACTGCAAAGAAATATCGGAAAGTGAGCTACGCCTACTAACCCTGTAAATCCAAAAAATAAAATGAGAGTTGGATGACAGGTTTAGTTGTTCATGTTGGCGTAATCTCCTAAAGAAGTGATGAGCAAAGTCTAAAGGTTTTCTTGTATAAAAAGCAAGCGACTTCTGTCACAAGCCGCTTTCAGACCGAGAGCTCGTTTGGGTGCCCTAGCTTACAAGGGCACAAACCTAGGACTATGCTTCAAAGTAAATCGCCGGTTTGATATCAACCAAAGGCGTGCCGTCCAAGCAGTCCAAACCACGCGCTTTAATTACTCCCTCGTCGATAGACTCAATCGGTAAGACCGCCGCGCCAATAGGGTTTGGTCTGTGCGGCGAACGTAAAGCAAAGGTGCCCTTCTTTCCTTGCAGTATTTCAGGTTGGCGGTTCGCACCAGAAAGCCAATACAGAACCAGTATTTTCTGCCCAACTTCAAGCCCTACAAGCCCTTGGTGATACTGAGATTTAAGTTGAATTTCACACACAGGTCCATCTTGTGGCTGAATGTTATTTGGGCACTGAGAAACCTCAGTATATGGCGTACAAATTTGCCCAATAAACTCAAGTTGCGGGGTTTGATTTGTGTTCATATCAACCTCTATTTTTGTTCTGACTTCATCGCTGAAAAAGCGTAAATGGAAATAGTGACCAAGATGATTGAACCACCAAGAATGCTTGCCATTGCAGGAATTTCATCAAAGAAGATTAAGGCCCAAAGTGGTGCTAGCACGGTTTCAATCATCAGAATCATGCCAACTTCAGGCGCCGTGATGTAACGGGTAGCGACTTGTGAAAGCACACGCCCAAACGGCGCAGTAAACAGCCCCATCAAGCCCATAATCAGCCAAGTATTCGCGCTGTAAGTTGAAGGCGTAGCCCAAAACAGCATTGCTATCGCTAAAAACAGTCCACCAAAACCAACACTTGCCATGCGGCTTACGTGCTGATGCTTACGCAGTTGCACCTGATTGAGCGACAAACACACCACGGCAAACACTGCTAAACCATCGCCAATCCAGTTACCCGATTTAAAAGAACCAGAGACCACAATCGCAATACCTACCATCACAGCAACAATCGCAATCCACGTCGAACGCTGGGTCACTTCACCCAAAAACCACCAGCTAAACAATGCAGCCAAAGCTGGTGCTGCGCTCAGAATCACAAAGGTATTCGCAACCGTGGTTAGCTTAATGCTCATCACTAAACCAGCAGCACTGCCGAGCATCAATAAGCCGGACAACAAGACATGCCAGCCGCTCTCTCTCACCGCTCGAACCAGACCGCGCTCATCGCGAAGCTGGATAAATATTGGCATCGAAATGGCGGTAAATAAGCCAAACAGAAATGCGGTATCCACACCACTCACGCCCGAAAAGCGAATAAAAATTGGGTCTAGGCTCATCAGCAGTGCACCAACCAAGGTGATCACCACCCCGGCAAAGCGTGCGCCTTTGGCGTTTAGGTTATTCATTAATGCCGTCGTCATCGTCTTTGTCCTCAAAAAAGAAATCATACTCATAAGTATGATTTTATAATTTCGGAGTTGTGTCAACAAAAATCATACCGTATAGTATGATTATCAAATCAAGAGAATCTGAGCATGAGCAAGATCGAGCAAAACCGAGAGAAGAAACGCCGAGCTATTTTGGAAGCCGCGAAAGAGAACTTTTTGTCCGAGGGATATGTGTTAGCGAACATGGATAAAATCTCCGCCCAAGCAGGCATGACAAAGCAAACCGTGTATCGCTACTTTCCATCTAAAGCAGCGCTATTTGAAGCAACATTGCGCCAGATAGGTGAAAACATGGATGGTGGCTTCATTAATCACCTACAAGAGGATGACCTGCGAGAAGCGTTGAACTCATTTGGTGAACACTTCGTTTCTTTCCACCTTTCTGATGAGCACTTGGCGACCTTCCGCTTGTTGATTGCAGAAAGTGCTAAAGCGCCCGAGATCACGACGATCTTCCGCGAAGTCGGTCCGGACGATACCGATGCTAAGCTCACTCAGTTCTTCCAAGATCGTTTCGATATTAAGGAACCAGAAACACAGATTCGCCTCTGGACAGGCATGCTACTGTCGATTCGCTCTGGCGTTTTAATGGGAATGGAAAAGCCAACGCAAGCTGAGATAACGGAGCACGTGCAAGAGGTGACTGAGTTTTTGTTGGCAGCAATCGAGCATCAGAAGTGAACTAAAATCCATCGCTCGCCGTAATAGCCAAAGAGTGAAAACACCAATGGGAAACGGCTATGAATCTTTTGATTGAATCGGTCGAGGGTGGTATCTACCTCGCTTACAATGTGGAAAACCATACGAAGTCACTGATATTGAACGAGCACAAAAGCCCGCTCAAATTTGCCAGCCTCTGCGAGGCAAGAGACCACTTTCGAGGAGAAGGATACTCCTCTGCAAAACTGGTTCACCTCAACGCATCCGATGAGATGTGTGGAGAAAGAATACGCTGTGACGTGCCATTAGAGATTGAATTGAGCTGGTACTAGTACCGGCTCTTTTTTCGTCCTCCCCTCTATATCTTCTCGCTCTTAGGTGGGTGATAATTTGCCAAAACTTTGAGCGATTTCGGGATCTTATCAACACATTTTTTGTTAAAGGCGTACTATGCTATTGGTAGTGTATTCCACAAGAGGGCGTGGTTATGAAATACAAACATATCCTAGTCGCACTGGAACTGTCTGATGAGAGTACTGTGTTGATTGACCGAGCGGTATCTATGGCGAGTTATCTCGGTGCCGAGATTTCTTTTATTCATATCGATGGTACTCATGGCGAAATTTATCGTGAGCTTGTCGATATTAAAGCAAACCCAGACCAAAGACCGTTGAATGAACATTCAATGGAGTGCTTGAAGTCCTTTAGCGATTACATGGAGCAGCCATTGAAGCACTTCTTCGTTGGCACGGGTGACTTGGCGGACAAACTGGAAGTGACCATCAAAGAGCAAGAAGTTGATCTGCTTATTTGTGGCCACCATCAAGACTTCTGGAGCAAGATCATTTCTTACTCAAGACATCTGATCAACAAGTCTCCGGTCGATATTCTGGTTGTGCCGATTCACGACTAGTTTGAATGAAGGATCTAAAAAGCCGCCAACGATGGGCGGCTTTTTTGTTGTTCTTGTTGGCTCAATTAAGGCTCTATTTCACCAATCGAATACAGCACCAACTCTTCTGGGTTGTTCCCTTCCCCTAACGAGTGAATGTCTTCCCCTTCTTGCTTCAGCTCATTAATCAGCTTGAGCGCTTTATCTTGCTTCACCCCAATAATGGTTGGCATTTCAGAGGCAGAGACACCAAAACGTGTTGCAATAAGCAAGTTTCTTACTTTGGTTTTATCCGATTCAAACATGGCATGACCTCTTTATTTTCAATCATCTAAGCATAGCGAATCGCGATGAAAAAGCATCACGCAGGTCGAATCAATAACGGATTTTCCTACGAGTTAGACAAGTATGGATAGCAAAAGATCAGTTACTGAAAACACGGTCGAAATAATTGAGTGGCGCCACCTTAGTGTTGGCTCTTCGCTGCCATTTACTCTTGTTCGCCACCAACCACTTTTGTTCGGAGTTGGCTAAAATTGCTTGGCTCACCTTGGCTTCTCTCAATTCATGTTCCATCGCAAACAACTGAGTATCAACTTCAGTGCGACCAAAATTGACCATCTCTGAATGAGGCTGCGCGATTTCGGTGATACCTGCACAGCCAATAATTCCGATGTCTGCAGAAAACTGGCCGTAAAAGTGCTCTGCCGAACCATCCACCACGTCGCGATCGTTAGTACGAATACGACCACCCGGAATCCAAGTTTCGATGTTCTCAAAGTGAGAAAGAATATGCGCCGCTTCGAAGTTATTGGTCACCACACGTAACTCACTGTGATTAGCTAGACGCTCAGCAACCAAAGCAATCGTAGTACCAATACCTAGAAACAAAGTCGTGCCGTTTGGGATAGCTTTGACTACTTCATCGGCGATGATTTGCTTTTCCTGCTGATTGGTGACTTGGCGAGAGGCATAGCTGCGATTGCTCAGAGTCGCAGGCAGCCCGACACCACCATGATGGCGTCGGGTAAGTCCGAGTCGACAAAGTTCATTGATATCGCGACGAATGGTTTGCGTCGTGACTTCGAAACGTTGGGCAAGTTCTTCTATCGAGCAATATTCTTGCTGATGAACCAGTTCAATGATGTTTTGTTGACGGACGTTTAAATTATTCATTCAGTGCGGGTTCTCGTATGGCTGAAGGCACTTTAACTTTATAACGTTGAGGCGTATCTGTAATCATCATATCCACGCCCCAATGCCAATGTGCTTCAACTAATTGAGGAAAGTTTGGTGTATAGCAGAAGAGTTGATAACCATATTGCTTGATTTTCTGAGCTTGCAATTCAGTCAGGAAGCGGTAATCACAATGCACACTGTATGCATCGATATGTTGTAGCACGACAGCGGAATCATCTGGAATCTCCTGCCATAGCTGCCCTCTTCTCACTTCTGGCAGGTAGTTTTTCATCATCATTAAGGCTTCTGTGTTAAAGCTAGAAAACAGAATCGCGTCCGCTTCTACACCTAAATGTTCAATCACCTGCGCAACCTTTTCGCACAACAGATCGATTTCGTCACCAGTGTAAACCTTCAACTCAATATTGAGCTTCACACCCGCTCTTGAAGTCAGCTCAAGCGTCTCTTCTAAACTTGGGATAGGTTCGCCTGCGAAGTCATCACCGAACCACAAGCCTGCGTCGAGTGCTCTCAGCTCCTGCCAAGTCAGAGCTTTGACTTTACCTCGACCATTCGTGCAGCGGTTGACCGTTTTGTCATGGATGACGACAGGAATGTTGTCCGCACTAAGCTGAACGTCGATTTCAATCCATTCACAACCAAATTCAATGGCGCGTTGTATTGCCAATAAAGTGTTTTCTGGAGCCAAACTGGATAAGCCGCGGTGTGCTGTTATTTTCATTTTTTATTCCGTCTTTTTCATTTGTTTTCAAATGAACTATCTCAACCCTCAATGACGCTTTGATTACAAAATGGTGACGAAAACAATGTTCAAATAAGTTCATTTTTTTGTAACTAGAACGTCATTTGGCTCATTTAATGTTCATTTGAATTTTTTGGAGCGGATTCATAATCAAAATGAACATTCGCAAGGAAACACCTGTTCAAATCATCCAATGAAAAGGAATCATTATGGCTATTAAACACCTCGCCGGACTTGCAATTGCAGCGGCATTCATCAGCACGCAAGCACAAGCAAAAACAGAGGTTGAGTGGTGGCACGCGATGGGCGGCGCACTAGGTAACAAGGTTAATGAAATTGCGGCAGACTTTAACGCAAGCCAATCAGAATACGAGATCAAACCGGTTTACAAAGGCAGCTACGCAGAAACAATGACCAGTGCTATCGCAGCGTTCCGAGCAAAAGAGCAGCCAGCGATTGTACAAGTATTCGAAGTGGGTACGGCGACCATGATGGGCGCAGACAAAGCGATTTATCCTGTTTACCAATTGATGGAAGACACCAAAGAATCGTTCAACCCTGATGATTACCTTGCAGCCGTAACGGGTTACTACACCACCAATGAAGGCGACATGCTTTCCCTGCCATTTAATAGCTCTACGCCGGTGCTTTACTACAACAAAGACATGTTCGCAAAAGCTGGCGTAGCAAACCCACCAAAGACATGGAAAGAGATGGAAGAAGTTTCTCGTAAGCTGCTGGCATCCGGTGCGAAGTGTGGTTTCAGCACAACGTGGCAATCATGGACGCAAATCGAAAACTTTGGTGCGCGTAACAATGTTCCTGTTGCCAATAACAACAACGGCTTTGCTGGCTTAGACACTGAGTTTAAGTTCAATGACTCTGCGTTTGTTCGTCACATTGATCAAATGGGCAAATGGTCGAAAGAAGGTATCTTCAAATATGGCGGTCGCCAATCTGATGGTATGCCACTGTTCTACACCCAAGAGTGTGCAATGACTATGGGTTCGTCGGCAGGTCTGGCTGGCATTAAAGAGAACATGAAAGACGTTGATATTGGCGTAGCGCAACTGCCTTATGATTCCGAGATCGTCGCTAAGCCACAAAACACCATCATCGGTGGTGCATCACTTTGGGTACTTCGTGGTCATTCAAGCGAGGAATACAAAGGCGTGGCGAAGTTCTTCTCTTACCTTTCTAGTGCAGAAGTCCAAGCAGATTGGCACCAGTTCACTGGTTACCTACCAATCACTAAAGCAGCTTATGAGCTAACGAAAGAGCAAGGCTTCTACGCTAAGAACCCAGGCACAGATACAGCGGTTCTACAAATGACGTCAACCGAGCCGACAGAAAACTCGAAAGGCATTCGCTTCGGTAACTTCCTGCAAACACGCGACATCATCAACGAAGAGCTAGAAGCAGTGTGGGCAGGCAAAGCAACGGCGCAAGCTGCACTAAACAATGCGGTTCGTCGCGGTGACGAGCAGCTACGTCGCTTTGAGCGCACACAGAAGTAACGAACATTAATAACGAACAATGCTGCGCTGAGTCTTATTCGAATCACCGCTCAGATACGCACTCTCCCCGCCCATCTTGGGTGGGGAATTCGTTCACACACCTTGCCTGTTTTACTTTGGTATTTGTATGTCCTCACCTGTTGTTTTTAAACACAAATGGCTTCCGGTTGCGCTGATTGCACCTCAGTTGGTGATCACCTTGGTGTTCTTCATCTGGCCGGCAGGACAAGCCATTTTCCAATCTTCTCAACTTGAAGATGCTTTCGGCATGAGCCGTGAGTTTGTGGGCTTGGAGAACTTTGAAAAGCTCATCCATGATCCCCTTTACTTACATTCGTTAATGACCACGCTGCAATTTAGCATCAGCGTTGCGGTGCTCGCGTTGGTCAGCGCACTTGTTCTTTCCGCTTTCGCCGAACAAATCATCCGTGGCGCGACCATGTATCGTACCTTCTTGATTTGGCCTTATGCGGTCGCTCCGGTTGTCGCAGGCTCGTTGTGGCTGTTTCTATTTGATCCAACCATCGGTGTGATGACCGAATTGTTGAACTTGTATGGCGTAGACTGGAACCCAACACTCAATGGCACTCATGCAATGTGGATGGTGATCATCACCTCGACGTGGAAGCAAATCAGCTACAACTTCCTGTTCTTCTTAGCGGCGCTGCAGTCCGTGCCGAAGTCTTTGCACGAAGCCGCAGCCATTGATGGTAGCGGTCCGATCAAACGCTTTATCACCATTAGCTTCCCGCTGATTTCACCAACCAGCTTTTTCTTGTTGGTCGTGAACTTTGTTTATGCGTTCTTTGATACGTTCGCCATCATCCACGCGATGACACAAGGCGGTCCGAGTAACAGCACCTCGACCTTGGTTTACAAAGTCTACAACGATGGCTTTATCGGGCTGGATTTAGGTTCATCGGCCGCACAGTCCGTGATCCTGATGATCTTGGTCGCTTCCCTGACCGTGATTCAATTTAAGTATGTTGAGAAGAAGGTGGCGTACTGATGGTAGAAAGAAGACCGTTTTTCAATCTGTTTTGCCATGTCATTTTGATTCTTGGCATCATTTCGATTGCGCTTCCGGTTTGGATTGCAATCGTAGCAACGACCCATGAGAACAGCGCATTCGCTACTGGCACGCCACTTTGGTTTGGGGACTTGGGATTTAGCGTATTCACTGACTTGTTGAGTAACGACACTCAGTACAACAACAATACTTTGCCGATTGGCAGCATGCTTCTGAACTCTTTCATTATGGCGATGTGCATTACTATCGGTAAGTTGAGCATTTCCATCATGTCAGCGTATGCAGTGGTGTTCTTCCGTTTTCCGGGACGAATGCTGGCGTTCTGGATGATCTTCTTCACGCTGATGTTACCCGTTGAAGTGCGCATTATGCCGACGTTTGAGGTGATTACGAACCTCAACATGCTCAACTCATTTTACGGCTTAACCATTCCACTGATTGCCAGTGCGACCGCCACTTTCTTGTTCCGTCAGTTTTTCTTAACGGTACCGAATGAGTTGGTGGAAGCAGCACGAATTGATGGTGCAGGACCAATCAAGTTCTTCTTCGATATCTTGTTGCCCCTGTCGCGTACCAACATCGCTGCACTGTTCGTCATCACCTTTATTTACGGATGGAACCAGTATCTATGGCCACTGTTGATCACCACTGACGTGCAGTACTACACCATCGTAATGGGCATCAAACAGATGCTTGGAGTGGTTGATGGTGTTGTGGAATGGAACAAAATTATGGCCACCACCATTATCGCCATGTTGCCACCCGTGATTGTGGTAATTGCAATGCAAAAAGCCTTTGTTAAAGGTCTGGTAGATTCGGAGAAATAAATGTCCACGTTAACTCTTTCTAATATCGCTAAATGTTATCCGAACGGCTATCAGGCGATCCAAAAACTCAATCTTGATATCTGCGACGGCGAAATGGTCGTGCTGGTTGGCCCAAGTGGCTGCGGTAAATCCACCTTACTTCGCATGATTGCAGGCCTAGAAGAAATCAGCTCTGGTGAGCTCAAGATCGACACCACAATCGTCAATGATCTCGAACCGGGTGAACGCGACATTGCTATGGTATTCCAGAACTACGCCTTGTACCCACACATGACGGTGTACAACAACATGGCTTATGGTCTGCGCAACCGCAAAACACCGAAAGCGGAAATCGAGCGATTGGTTCACGAAGCAGCAAAGATGCTGGAGTTGGATCACCTACTCGACCGTAAGCCGAGGCAACTCTCTGGCGGACAACGTCAACGTGTCGCGATGGGGCGTGCAATTGTACGTGAACCAAAGGTGTTCTTGTTTGATGAACCTCTGTCTAATCTAGACGCCAAACTGCGTGTTCAAATGCGTTTGGAAATAAAGAAGCTGCAACGTCGCCTTGGTACCACGTCAGTTTACGTGACCCATGACCAAGTGGAAGCAATGACGCTGGCGGACAAACTTGTCGTGCTGAACAAAGGCAATGTAGAACAAGTCGGCACACCGCTAGAAATTTACGATAACCCTGCTTCTCTGTTCGTCGCGACCTTCATTGGCTCACCATCCATGAACATCTTAGATGGCAATGTTAGCGTCGACGGCATTACAATTGGTGACGCACTGCTCCCTACATCCACATCAAACTTAGATTTGGGTGAAGTTAAACTGGGCCTTCGTCCGGAGCATTTACAAATCAGCCAAGATAACCCATGGTTGCAGGTAGAAGTCGAATTGATTGAATCGCTCGGTGCTGACTTGTTGCTTTACTGCCGCACAGAAGGCGATGACTCGCAAAAGCTGGTTGTTCGCGTTGAGGGGCATACGCCGATTCAAATTGGCGACAAGCTTGGTCTGGATATCAAACCAAAGCATGTTCATCTATTTGATGCCAACACAGAAAAGCGCATCGAGTGTACACTGGCTCCAGCGGTGTCAATGCAAGACGTCAGTGACAATACCCAAGCAATCAATTCTAAAGTAAACAAGCAAGGAGTGGTGAATGCCTAACCCGTTATCAGAGCTCAATGTGGAGAGCCTGAAACAGATCGAATGGCTGCTGACCGACGTGGACGACACGTTGACTTGGCAAGGCAAACTGCCACCAGAGACATTAATTGCGCTAGCAGAGTTAGAGCGTGTGGGCGTAAAAGTGGTCGCAGTAACAGGCGCATGTGCTGGTTGGTGTGACCAAATGGCAAAGATGTGGTCACTGCATGGTGTGATTGGTGAAAATGGCGCGTTTTGGATGAGAAAAGACGCGACAGGATTCAACACCACCTTCGCTCGCCCAGCCGAAGCGATGCGCAAAGAACAACGCGCATTACAAGAAAGCATTGCGGGCATTTTGGCAGAGTATCCTGATGTCGAGTTCAGCCAAGATCAGAGCTTTCGCTACTGTGACGTTGCGGTGAACATAGCGCAAGATAGAGCGCCAGTTTCCCCTTCCACGACAATGGAAATTCTTAATCGCATCGTGAATTTGAATGTGGAGTCTCACCCCGTTAACGCCACATTGAGTTCGATTCACATCAATGCTTGGGTAGGTAATCACAGTAAGCGTACTAGCGGTGAAGCGTACATTAGGCAGTTCAATAATGGTGAGCTACCGAGTTTGGAGCGCATCACTTATGTGGGAGATTCATTGAATGATGAAGGCATGTTTGAGTGGCTGCCAACGACCTTTGGCGTAAACAACATTCGCCCTTTATTGGCGAAACTGAATCATCAACCTAGCTTTTTGACCGAGGGAAATGGCGGCTTTGGGTTTGCACAATTGGCTAACCTAATCGTCAAAGCTAAAAGTCAGTAACGGCTTTTGACAAGGCTGTTTAGTAAAAATGCAGGCTTCGAAAGGGTTAGATACTCAGGTAAATGGATACCCTAAGAATAGGAGGACGCGGTTCTTTCTTCGGCGAACAGTCGATGGATGAATTGGCGTTCTTCTTCACTCAAACGCACTGTCACTTCCTGTTTGGTTGCATTCTGAACCAACTGATAAACCTCATTCAATTGCGATAACGTCAAAGAATTCAGTTTTTGCTTTATTGCGCTAAATTGCTGTTGTTCCATATTTTTATGCTACTTATTCCTTATTTCATCCCTCATTGAGAAAAAAGACACTCAATCCAAATATCACCATGGAGGGGGGGAAATATATTCGGATTGAGTGAAAAGAAGGAGTAAAGACTGCGGCGGATTGCATGAGAAAATCAAACTCTCAATCTTTATTAAGCACTCCAACGAGAAAAAGAATATCGCTTTCTGATGTATTTATAATTAGCAGTTGTGAAGTTTATTTATCATAAGTGCTTAAAAATCTCTCACCGAGAAACACCGCTTAAGCCCTTGCTGTACTTAGCATTTATCCAATTTAAGCAGCCTACCATGCCCAGAATGGACAATCTCGCAACAAAGATTGCTTGTTGTTTTCACTAATTATTTTTGTTTGTCGCATCCAAAAGCAGCCCATATTATCCGCAGCACAAGGGATGACATTCCTTACGCTCTTTAACAATCAAATGCCGTACTTCCTCATCTGCAACTTTCCTACTGATGTAAAAATTTCCTTTTGATTCCCATTTTCTAATTTTTACAACCACTGCGCAGAGCATTTAAAGCTGTGTTCTGTATTACAGTCTATTCATGTAGGAATTCATCGTGGATAAATATCAAGCTGCATACGCTAAGCGTCTAGAAAAACTGAAAGGCAATCGTTCGCCAAAAGCTATTGCACGTATTTCGGCGTGGGATGCGTTTTTTAACAAAGAATACGAGATGCAAGATCTAGAGTCTCAAATGACAGACTCAGCTCGCAAGCACTACGAGCAATCTGACGTTAAAAATGAAATCAGCTTTGGTTCATTCAAACGCGCGTTCTATAAAGAATCGATCGTGATTTATGACCTAACCGATGGTGCTTCAATTCAGAAGGTGTTCACACCACTACTTGTGCTAACAACAGCATGGGTACTGTTCGTGTGTTTTACCCAGTAATTGAAGAACCGAATTTAATAAGCAATAGATAAACTATTGGCAGAGTGTTTATTACCTTTGTTCAATACAAACAGTTGAGAGTTTAAGGATGAAAGGAAGAAACATTGCGGCATTTGCCATTGTGATGGCAGCACTAACGTTTGGGTATGGCTTTAAAGCGTACCAAGAGGCTAATGGTGTCATTTACCCAACCTTTAAGAAGGAGTTTAATCTCTAATGCCTAAGATTACCCTTCTGCTACTCGCAACAACCGTCGCCATGGGCATTACCGGCGCTGCATTCTGTGTTGGCGTCACTTACGCGTTTACACAATTGCCAATAGAGCAAATTCTATCGAGCTTATAATAAAAAAGTAGAGCATTTCGGTGCTCTACTTTTTTGCTATTTAGGGTTTAAAAAACCAATCAAAATTCTCGATTCATCTTCTCTAAACAGGCGAACAAAATCGCTTGATGCTCAGGGTCGATATTGCGCGTTAAGTCTTGAACCAAATCTAAATGCAGTTGATTGTGATGACGGTGAATCTCTTCACCCGCTGGTGTGAGCTTCACAACAATTGCGCGACGATCTTCTGGGTGCGGGCAACGCTCAATAAGCTCTGCTTTCACCAGCTTCTCAATTTGAACCGTCAGCGTACCCGTGGTGATACCGAGTTTCTCGGCCAACTCTTTCATACGCATTGCACCGTGCCCACCCAACACTTCGATGGTGTGAGTTTGAGCCAGTGAATAACCCGTTTCTTTTACTACAGATTGCTCCCAAGAAGACATTTTGTCATAGAACTCGGTAAGCGTTTGATTCAGCTTTTCTAATTCGCGCATCAGTCAGTCGTTTGAACTTCCAAAGTCAGGTGGTGAATCTTATCAAATTTACTCAATAATTGCTTAAATTCATCCAGCGTTTTGTCGCTATGATTTTTCAGTGCGATTGCCGCAGAGTAATGGTGACCACTCACTTTCCAGATGTGTAAATCAACGATCTCGGCGTAAGGCGTGAGTGTTTCTGTAATCTCATCTCGGTAAGACTTGTTGATGCTCTCGTCCAACAACACAGGCGCTGTTTGCTTCATTAAGCCCAAGGTCCATTTACCAATCACAATAGCACCAACAATACCCATCATGGCATCTAACCAAACCCAACCGTAAAACTTACCGACAATCAGCGCCACGATCGCCAGCAAAGACGTCAACGTATCCGCCAACACGTGAAAATACGCAGCGGTTAAGTTGTGGTCGTGATGATGTTCATGCTCATGATCGTGGGAGTGGTGATCGTGATGGTCATGCCCATGATGATGGTGATCTTGCAGAAGTAGCATGCTTGCGAGGTTAACCACGAGACCAATCACCGCGACCATGATCGCCTCGTTGAATTGGATACTCTCTGGATTGAAGAGACGATGAATCGACTCAACCATCATCATCAGTGCCACAATCCCCAACGCAATCGCACTGGTAAAACCGCCAAGTACACTCACCTTGCCCGTACCAAATGAGAAGCGATCATTGTGCGCATTTTGTTTCGCGTAGTGGTAAGCAAAAAGAGTAATACAAAATGCCGCTGCGTGTGTGCCCATGTGCCAACCATCTGCGAGCAATGCCATTGAGCCAAACATGGTTCCGGCAGCAATCTCCACCACCATAGTGGTCACGGTTAGAATCAATACGTAGAGCGTGCGTTTTTCACCCTTTTGGTTGTGAGAAACGAAATCATGTGAATGTTGCGATACAGCCATTGCGACACTTACCTTCCAATTTTAGTTTGATTATCAAATTATTTGATTTTAATTTAGTTTGACCATCAAACAATGTCAACCTAGGAAAGCAATTTGATCAAAGAAGAGAGATAAAAAGGATCTTGCTGAGCGCAGAAAACGCAAATGTAATAAAGCACTTAAGCTCGCTAAAGAAGCCTAAGTGCTTTTGAAGAAAGTGATGTTCTTGAGTTGAGAGTCGGGACTAACGCTCAGCTAATCGGCGGGTATCTTCATCGATGATTGCTCGAAGCGCTTTGGTCAGATCATCAAAGTCGGTGTGCTTTTTGCCGTATTCCAGATTAAACGCGTAATTGAAATCAACAGGGTTATCACCTTGCGTGTGCTGCAGAATGGTCTCTAACTTATCCAACGCTTTGGTGAGGCGAGCTTCTTCGGTAGTGGCACTGTCATATTCCAACCAAAGGTCCAACAACTCCTGTTGCATAGACGCGTCTAGTGGAGCGATAAGCTGTTTCAAATCCGCCAGTTCTAGCGCTCTTTTATCCAGCCCATCGTGTTGCTCCAATGCCGAAATGTCGCCACTCACGGCTTCTGCTAAGTCATGCACAATGCAAAGCTTGAGCACTTTTAGCATGTCTAAATGCGGGTAATGTTCTCCCACCAGCATGGCTAGTAAACACAATCGCCATGTGTGCTCAGCCGTGCTCTCATGGCGACCAGATGATGTCCAAGCGGTACGTAAGGTGTTTTTGAGCTGCTCCGCCTCACGCAGAAAAGTAAGAATGCCGGGTAGCTTGTCGATCATGTTTACACTCATCTCTGTCTGTTTTGCCAAAGACTAGCGGATTACCTTTCATGAAGGAAGTAAATCGCTCGAACCTTTGTTCCAAATAGAGGGTTAAACATCTATATCGAACACTTGGCTAAAGCACCTTTGCTCGCAACTGGGCAATTTTCAAACTGCCTGAATCCAAAATGATTTTTAGATCCTGATGTACGCGCATATCGTAGTTATCGCCGTTCTTCGCTTTAGCTTTCCAAACCACATCGTAACTCACGGCCCAGCCAGAGTTTTGATCGCCCTTGATGGTCAAGCCTTGGATATCGTGCGAGTTCCAGACGATGTTGTCCGTGACACCTTTGTACCAACGAAGAAAATCTTGGTATGACTGAATAGGGAAACCTGGATACGCCATATCGACGGGCTCTGCGATACGAGCAAGGAAGTAGCCTGATTCGCGTTGATGGTCAAAACCTGCGAACCACTGGTAAACAAAACTTGCGATGTCGTTTTGGCTCAACTGCGAACGAGCCTCTGCATCGTACGTCTGACTCAAAACATTCATATCAATTTGTAGCAGCTCAATCTTACCCGCGTCATTGAAAGTGAAATATTCCGTCCAGCGATGTCCATCTGGATTGATCGTATCGCTTTGACCGTCTTGGGTTTGAATCAGTGTGCCGAACAGCTCAACCTTCACTCGTCCGTCTTCCGAAGCAGGAGCAATACGGTAGCTAAAATCATCTTGAGTTTGGTAAATCTCAAACCAGTCTTTAATAGACTCAAGGTGCCCTGCTTTCCCTTTGTATTCTGTTGCTGTTACGTCGTTGACAAGCGTTTTGCTGTCGTCAGAAAACAAGGTTTCACGCGCTTTAGCAAATGCATCGAACCCTTGTTGCCCAAGTAGCTGATACTGAGCAAAAAACGCATTGATGGTGGCTTCGTTTTTCGCCTGTTTGTTTGGCTCACTCGCCAAAGAGAAAGCACTCATTAAAACCAATAGTGAAGCGAGAAATTGTTTTACGCGCATGGATTTTCCTCCCCCAAGGATATGCTGATCAAATTTTATGATAACGATTTGAATTACTGGGGATTAGAGGAATAAAGGCTTAAGAACTATTAGCGAATACCTAATAATCACAAGAAAGAAAAAGGCACCTCACGAAATGAGGTGCCCAAGTTCGCAGTTTATGCTGATTCACACGAAAGCAGTTTGGCTTCAAATTGATCGTCAATGCTGTCTGCAATCAATTCGATGCGGCTTTCGGCGCAATCATCCAACTCCACTTCGGTTAGTCCATCTGGCGTTAAGTTGTAGCCATAAATGCCATCGCTCGTAATAAACACGGCTTTCATGCGCTCGACTTCTAGCTCCACCAACAAAGGAATCAGCTTCCGACGGTCAAACACTTTCTCCGGCGAGAAGCGCCAACCGACACTTTGGAAACCTTCGCCTTCATTGGTCGCTTTAATAATGCCACTTTCAGGCATTGGCATGTCTGAAGCCAACGGCTTGTCACTCGCATGATGGTGGTGATGGTGCGGCGGATGCTCATGAATGGTGGTTTCGCCTTCAAATTCATGAAAAGGAATCACACCGTGCTCCGCGAAAATCACTTTTGTATTAGGACGACCAACTTCCGCCACATAAGCTTCTAGCTTCTGGGTATCACCCTCTTGATAAAGATCTAGCTTGTTACCCACCACTGTATCGGCAATGGCGATTTGCTGATTGAATGTGTCGTGCTCGGTGTAACGAAGGTCTGCCAGCTTACGAGCATCAACTAAAGTGATGTTCTTTTGTAGCGACAATACTTGTCGATAATGATCCGTCGATAAAACCTGTAACACCTCTTTTGGATGCCCAAGGCCAGTCGGCTCAATCAACAAACGGTCAGGCTTTGCTTCATTCAGCAGTTGATTCAGTGCGATTTGCATTGGTAATCCCGCCGCACAGCACATGCACCCACCGGGTACTTCACGAATAAAGACTTGCTGCTCTTCGCTTTGCTGCCCTTGAACCAAACTGCCATCAACACCGATTTCGCCAAACTCATTCACCAAAACAGCCCAGCGTTCATTCTCTGGCTTATTCGCCATCAGGTTCAAAATCGCAGAGGTTTTACCGACGCCCAAAAACCCGGTAATAATGTTAGTTGGAACCCCAAGTATGGGCTGATTATCAGAGCTCATTGGCAATTCTCCTGTAGCCTTGAACCAGTTCGTGGTTTGCCGAAACCACAGACTCCGAAAACGCCGAGTATTCTGGCGGCACTTTCGAGATGCTGTTCAAATCAAAGTCGGCGCCGATATTGGTCATCGGCGGGACGTGGAAGTTCTCTGGCAAGTCTAGTCCATCCACCACACAGTTATGACGAATCACACAACCTGTACCAATCACAGCATTAAACACCACGGAGTTAAAACCGATAAACACGTCATCACTGACTTCACATGGACCATGAATAATAGAACGGTGCGCAATCGAAGAACGCTCTCCAATGGTCACGGCTGCACCTGCTTTTGAGTGGATAACGACGCCATCTTGAATGTTGGTATCGCGCTTGATCACGATGGCTTCCATGTCGCCTTGCTCGTTCACTTCATCGGCACGAATCACCGCGTAAGGACCAATAAAAACGTTATCTTCAATGATTACTTTGCCACAGATGATCGCCGTTGGATCAATGAACGCCGTTTCCGATACTTCCGGCATGTGACCAGTAGGGTTTCTTCTTAACATATTGATTTCTCTTTATTCGGTGCCTCAAAGACACTCAAGCTACGACAACTATACTTCTACAAATAAAGCCCAAAGAAAGCGGATAAATGTAAGCTTTCGAAAATAAACTGAGCTTTCAAATAATCTAAGTTTTTGAAAAACGTGAATCCTAGCGCTCAAATACCAATCGCATGGCGTGTGCAGCCTGCTCATTCACTTGTTGGTTGGCATACACTAAACCGCCATTGACCCATGTGTTCTTAATTTGAGCCGAGAACTGATGACCAGCAAACGGCGACCAACCACAATGGTACAAGCTATTCTCGTTCGTCACTGCCGTTGGTGCTGCGGCATCAACAAGAACCAAATCAGCAAAGTAGCCTTCACGAATAAAACCGCGATCCTGAACGCCATAACGAATCGCTGGGTTGTGGGCGGTTTTCTCTACCACTTGCTCCATCGTCATGTGCCCACGACTCACTTGATCAAACAACGTCAATAGTGCGTGCTGCACCAAAGGTAACCCTGCAGGTGCTTGGTCGTAAGGGACTTGCTTCTCTTCCCAAGTGTGCGGGGCATGGTCCGTCGCAATAATATCAATCTGGCCTGTGCTTAATGCCTTTAGTAGCGCGTCACGATCGCTTGGGTATTTCACGGCTGGGTTGCATTTAATTTGGTTACCACGCTCTGCATAGTCCTCATTGCTAAACCAGAGGTGGTGAACACACGCTTCTGCAGTGATGCTCTTACCTTGAATCGGGCCCGCTTCAAACAACGCCAGTTCTTTTGCTGTCGTGATATGCAGTACGTGTAATTGGCTATTGTGTTTCTTCGCTAACTCAACGGCGTAAGAAGAAGAGGCATAACAAGCTTCATCGTCACGAAGTACTGGGTGGTCTTCAATGGTGGATTCCGATTTCTCTTTCAACAGACGTTCTTTGTTCTGAGCAATGACAGGACCACTTTCACAGTGCGTTACGATCAATACTGGCGAATCACGGAAAATCTCATCCAATGCTTGCTCGTCTTCCACCAACAAATCTCCGGTAGATGCGCCCATAAAGACTTTCACACCACAGTGTTTCTTTGGATCGAGTAATTTGATTTGCCCAAGGTTGTCTTCTGTTGCGCCAAGGTAGAAAGAGTAGTTAGCCAGAGAGCTTTGTTCCGCGATAGCAAATTTGCGTTCCAACGCTTCAATCGTCGTGGTTGCTGGGCTTACGTTTGGCATTTCCATGAAGCTCGTGATGCCACCAGCGACGGCTGCGCGTGATTCGGTTGCAATAGAGCCTTTGTGAGTCAGTCCTGGTTCGCGGAAATGTACTTGGTCATCGATCATTCCAGGGATCAAATAGCAACCTTTCGCATCGATAACGGCATCGCCTTCCCTTGCTGCTATGTCAGTTGCGATGGTTTCGATTCGTTGATCGACAATTCGCAAATCGGTTTCGGTGATGGTTCCTTCATTTACTACACGGGCGTTTTTAATGAGCGTTGCAGACATAGCGGTTCAGAATCTCCTTGCTGATGATGCTAATGGTTGGGATGTATTTGAGGAAAAGGCGACGACGACGTCATGGTGTGAGCCAAACTCAATAAAAAGCACGGCTATTTGGTGTCAGCGCAGTCATCACATACACAATTGATTTCTAATTGAGGGCTAACGACGGTAAACCCCTCTTGTTTTGCATGAGATTTAAGACCGTTAATCAATTTGGGATCGATGGCTTGCTCGCTGATCTTGTTGCACTTGGAACAGATAAGAAATTGAGGGATACCGTGCTCGTGTTCGCAGAGAATATGGGAGCATACGATGTATTTATTGGACACTTTAAGCTTGTGAGCCAGATGCTCTCCTTCAAGAAAATCCAAGATTCGATACACAGACATAGCCTGAATATTCTGATCAAAATGGGCTTTACAATAATCCACTAGCTCATAAGCTGATAACGCTCTATCGGCATGGACCAAGGCTTTCAACACCAGTTTTCTCTTAGAAGTTAATTGCTTTCCCTGAGCCTTAAAACTCTTCTCAACATGCTCAATAATGGCGTCAATATTGCTCACTCTCACCTCACACAAGACACACGCTACCTTTTAATAATTTTGATTATTGTTATGTTATAACATAAAAAATAGATTCATCAAGGTGAGACCAAAGTGAACGCGACTTGGGAATGCGCATTAGATCCGTTACCCTAATTAGCTCGTATCCCAAATCAGAATAATCAAAACGGATGGCTAGAATGGAACACGTTGGCTCTCGGGCACTGGTTGTTGAAGGCGGTGCCATGCGCGGGGTATTTTCCTGCGGCATACTCGATCATTTTATTAAGCAAGACTTCTCCCCGTTTGACAGTTTTTGGGGCGTTTCGGCAGGCGCGAGCAACTTAGCCGCATACCTTGCAAAAATGCCGGGAAGGAACCTCAAAATCTATCTTGATTACAGCTTGCGTAAAGAGTTCATTTCTCCCACTCAACTGCTGCGTGGCGGTGACATGATGGACTTGGATTGGATGTGGGATATCACCCTTAAAGAACTCGATATAGATAGAGATGTGCTTTCTGCAGATCCCCGACCTTTCTTTTTAGGGGTCACTCGACAAGACAATGGGCAACCAGAATACCTCACGCCATCTATTCAAATGCTGGCAGAAACCATGAAAGCCAGTAGCGCCCTGCCCATCATGTACCGAAACGGCGTCGCTTTAGATGGTGTGAGATATGTTGATGGCGGCGTAGCGGATGCGATTCCTGTCGCCGAAGCTATTAAACGCGGCGCGACCAGAATCATGGTGCTAAGAAGTCGGCCAGCCAGCTATCGCAAATCCAAACCTAAACTTGAAAAGATCACTGCGCGCCTATTGAAAGATCACCCTGCTTTGGTCGAGCCGATGCTCACGCGTCATATTCGCTATAACCAGAGTTTGGAATTGATAGAGAACCCACCCGCTGGTGTTGAGATCATTCAAATCTGTCCGCCAGAAGGCTTTAAGTTAAAACGCTTGAGCCGCTCGCCAGAACCATTACGCAAAGCTTATGAATTGGGCTTGGAGTTTGGCAAGCATGCCATAACGCGTTGGGAACAGAGCTAAACACCACTTTAAAAACGCAGCAGAATAAAAAAAGCCACACCATGTTAGTGTGGCTGATGCAAATTCGATGGCAGTGGATATCGTCTTTGCTTGCGTATGAGCCCAATGCACGGACTCCAAATCACTTAGGGGTCACCAATCGTGCTAATTCAGTGCGCACGATTGTCGGTCAAACTAATACGTTTCAAACAATCCAGAGTTGTAATCTTGAATCGCTTGTTCAATCTCTTCGATGCTATTCATGACAAAGGGGCCGTAATGCACGACAGGTTCATCAATTGGCTCGCCGATAAAAAGCAGTACGCCACTGGTATCATTGGATTGAAGTGTCACCAACTCACCTTTAGAAAGCAGTGCCATTTCTCCCTGCATGACAACGCGCTCTACAATAGTAATGCTGCCTTTAAAAGCATAGACCATCATATTGTGATCGTTAGGTGTCATCAGGTTTAACGACGCGCCTTGATGCGCTTGCCAATCGGCGGCCGTTACAGGTACGCCAGTTTTACTCAATGGGCCACGAATTAGTTCATCACCAATGTTCAGCTCACCAGAAATAACGCGAACTAAGCCATGCGCCTCTGCGCGATGTTCGGTAATGGTTTCCGGTTGGAAGTCGTGATATTGCGCCGGAGCCATCTTTTCTCGCGCTGGTTGATTAATCCAAATTTGGAAACCGTGCAGCTCACCGCCTTCCATTATTGGCATTTCACTATGAATGACGCCTCGTCCAGCTGCCATCCATTGCGCACCACCGGAGCGAAGTTCACCAACATTATCCATGTGGTCACGATGTTGGAAGTGTCCCGTTAACATGTAAGTCAGCGTTTCAATGCCTCGGTGTGGATGCGGAGGGAACCCGCCTACGTAATCGGCTCTTTGGTCTGATTTCAGTTCATCGACCATCAAGAATGGTGAAAAGCTCGCATTGTTAAAGCCTGCGACACGGCGAATTTTCACGCCGTCACCATCAGCAGTTGCATGTGATGGGATAATCTGACGGATCTCTCTCACTGTACTCATAATCTTGCCTCCCTTTAGGATATGAGTTGATTCTAGAGAGCAAGTACTGAGTTTATGAGGGGGAAAAATTGTTCTACTTCATCAACTTTTTCGAACGAAAAAAAATGAAAAATAAATGTAGCTATTTTTTAAACACCCTGTATAGTGGCGGCTGGCTCTAGAAAAGAGCTGTTAATGCTACATTTAGTTTAAGTTCCCTCTCAGTAACATCCTGAATCTTCGGTTCAGACTCCTGCGTAAAACTTCCTCTTGATTGCACATTCAATAGCTTAAAAAAGATCCATCACAATTCGTACATTATTGTTTAATTTCAGAGGTTTTTATGTCTGGTAAAGTAACTGGTTCAGTAAAATGGTTCAACGAAACTAAAGGTTTTGGTTTCCTAACTCAAGACAACGGCGGCCAAGATGTATTCGTACACTTCAACGCTATCGTTGCTGACGGTTTCAAAACTTTGGCTGAAGGTCAGAAAGTAAGCTTCAACGTAGAAGATGGTAAAAAAGGTCCTCAAGCGACTGAAGTTACTCCTCTATAAGATAGCTTTTCTTGGTGCAGCATTTCCTCGCTGCACCAAACTCTCTCCTCCTTCAAAAAATTCCTCACACTTAATACTCAGCAATCAAATATTGCTCGGTTTTCTGCTGCCTAAAATAAATGGGCTGCACCACTGTATCCATCGTTGGAACAAGATATCTTTCGTTAGATCACTGTCACCGTCGTTGGTATGTAAATTACTAAAATTAGGAAAAATTATGTCTAGAAGAACAGGTCGTCAAAGACACTGGTATCAATTATCGAATAAAGAAAAGATCACAAAGAAACAGGAGAATAAATGATAGAGATTGAATTCCGTTTAAAACAACCCGACATCTCTTGGAACGCCAAAATTCATCAACTCAACAGTGATATTTTAAGGCGCCATATATTGCCAAAACTCCAATCCGCTTGCTATCTCATTGATTTTAAATACTGTGAGAAAACCTACTCCGGTGACATTCTGTGTGACTCAGGTTCAAAGCTAGGAAGTTTTATTATTAAATAAATCAGTTTCGTGCATTAATAATTAATGTGGAAATTTAGGAAGAAATTCCCAAGGTGAAAAACATGGCAAATAAAAGTAAGAAGCAAATTGAGCAAGAAAAGAAAGAGTCCGAACAAAACGCTGCTGCGATAAAACAACAAACTCGCCGCCGAATTGAGGACATCATGGAGCAAAGAGAATTTGATAAAATGTTCGAGCTATAAATACATTCCCTTTCATTTCCTTTTCTCTACTCTTCTCAATTTAAAGTATCGATGTGCAAGGTATCGCCACCCCTTCTCTCAGTTCACAATGAGAGCTCACAATGAGCAACGCACAATAAACTCGATATGACTCCCAATGTTTCTCGCATGATGTGATTCAGTATTAGCCACTGAATATTCGACTCAGCCAGGTGTGTGCTGACAACGAAACCATCATGCGATGAAATCGCTCCCTTTTCCCTTTTCCCTTTTCCCTTTTCCCTTTTCCCTTTTCCCAAAGAATTACAATTTACTCACTAGCTCTAGCCAAGCCCCAAATTTTGCGTATAATCGCAACCGTTTGCTTCGTATAACCCCAATGATATGGTTTGGGGGTCTCTACCAGCTCCCGCAAAGTGCTGATTACGAAGAGTCGAGATCACTGTGGATCTTACTCTTTGTAATGGCGTTCGATTTTTCTCAATCTATACCTATTCTTAGAGTAATTGCATCCACGTAAAAGCATAAGAAGAGGTGGAATATGAACGCATTTATTCAAGGTCTTCCAAAGGTAGAGTTACACTTACATATCGAAGGTTCGCTAGAGCCAGAACTGTTGTTTGAGCTTGCACAGCGCAACAACATCGACATTCCATACGAATCACCACAAGCACTGCGCAAGGCGTACGAGTTCGAAGATTTGCAGTCTTTCCTAGATATCTACTATCAAGGCGCTAACGCGCTTCGCACGGAACAAGACTTTTATGATTTGACTTGGGCATACCTAGAGCGCTGCAAAGCCGATAATGTTATCCATACTGAAATCTTCTTTGACCCACAAACCCACACCGACCGTGGCATTGAGTTTGAGACTGTCATCAACGGCATTCACCGAGCAATGCAAGATGGTAGCGAGAAGTTAGGCATCACCTCTCAAATCATTGCGTGCTTCTTGCGTCACCTATCGGAAGAGAGCGCGATTGAAACACTGCAGTCCATTGTTAAGCACAAAGACAAAATCGTCGGTGTTGGTTTGGATTCTTCAGAGCTTGGACATCCGCCAGAGAAGTTCAAACGTGCGTTCCAACAAGCAAAAGAAGCGGGTTTGCTCACCGTGGCACACGCAGGAGAAGAAGGTCCGGCGCAAAACATCATCGATTCTGTCGAGATGCTGGGCGTTAGCCGCGTTGACCATGGTGTTCGCTGCGTTGAAGATGCATCGCTAGTCGAAGCGCTCATCGAAAGTAAAATGCCACTCACGGTATGCCCGTTATCGAACATCAAGCTTTGCGTGTTTGACGAAATGGAGCAGCACAACATTGTCGATTTGCTACGTAAAGGTGTCGCGGTAACCATTAACTCGGATGATCCGGCGTACTTTGGTGGTTACATGACAGATAACTTTATGGCGGTCAGTAATGCACACCCGATGACGAAGCCAGAGTTGGCTCAGTTTACGATCAATGCCATTAATGCGAGCTTCATCAGCGAGGCACTTAAAGCCAAATACCGTGCTCAAGTCGCTGATTACTTAGCGAATCACTGATTATAAGTACAAACCAATAAGGGCTAGCGATCTAGCCCTTATTTTGTTGTTTGCTATACGTAATTCGCTACGCACCTCATGATGTATCTCGCTCGGTTTTAACGCAATTCCTACCCGACCTTTTTGCATGATATAACGCTTTGTCAGCTCGCATAACTAAGTCACTGAATGACTCTTCTTTGCGGTATGTGGCTACGCCAGCACTCACTGTCACCTTAGAAACAGGCGAAAAGTCAACATCCTTCAATTGCTTAAGAAGGTTAGAAGCGGCAAATTTAGCTTCTTCCAACTGTGCTTCGACAACGACAATAACGAACTCTTCACCTCCCCAACGGGCAATGATGTTCTCCTTCCTCGATTTTGATTTAAGGAAGCTCGCCAATCGCACTAAAACGAGATCGCCAATGTCATGGCCATATGTATCGTTAACGGTTTTAAACTGGTCAATATCTAAGATTATCA
The DNA here is from genome assembly GCF_030248515.1 of Vibrio sp. D401a. Lineage (NCBI taxonomy): Bacteria > Pseudomonadati > Pseudomonadota > Gammaproteobacteria > Vibrionales > Vibrionaceae > Vibrio > Vibrio sp. D401a. The sequence continues at coordinate 187,375 of NZ_JAHGAI010000034.1, forward strand.
GTGACAACGTCAGCTTGTGTCTTAGCACACGAGCAATCTCTCTTTCTGCGTGACTGATAGCAGCACGGCGATTAAACAAGTTTGTCAGTGGATCAAACATTGCTAGCCATGTAAGTTCTCTGTTTTTCTCATTGAGTAAACTAACGGACTCTTCGAGCTCTTTGTTTACACTATTTAGCTCTGCCGTCCTTACTGAAACAAGCTCTTCTAAATTGCGATTATGTTGTTGAATCTGATGGATTGTAGTTTGAAATGCATCCGACAATTGACCAATTTCATCTTGAGAGCTTTGGCTGACAAAAGAAGCATAATGAGAACTCGCCGAATCCTCTACTTCTTTAGTCAACTCGATGATCGGCTTAGTTATAGAGTTGGTGAAGTAGAAAATAACTGGCATAAATACTGCAATGACCACTGAAGAAGTAATCACTACATCTTCTAATAGCTCATTAATATCGAGGAAGATATCGGACTCTCTTGTTGTTACAAATAAAGTCCATCCTGGAAGGCTATCAATCTTGGCAAATGTAACGATCTTAGACTGTTTAGCACGCTGATCAAAATAGTAACCATACCCAACCGCACGCAATTTTGTTTGTTCAGCAATAGCATTAAAACCTCTAAAGCCTATCGTGTCCGCATCAAATATATTTGCTTTCATAACCAAGCTTGAGTCGGGGTGAGAGACAACAAGGCCGTTTCGGTCTGATATCCAAGCGTAGCTACTATTACCAAGCTTAACTTTAGATAATCGTTCAGTTAAATATTTAACTGAAATAGAGACAGCAACAACCCCTTTCCAATCATCATATTCATCGAATACTGGAACACCTAACGCTACTAACGGCTCTCCCATTATTCGCCCTATGTGTGGTGCAGTAATGTGGTAGCTAGCTAGCTGCCATAACTCATCATCAACAATCGAACTTCGGTTTTCTCTCGACATACGACCTTTATAGTCAACGAGATTCCAATTTTGATCTGCAAACAAAGTATTGATAACAGAGTGGTTTGAAATGTTATGTAACCACTGAAGCTCTTTAATAATAAAGGGAATATCGACTTTTTGGACTCTTTCGTGCCCAACAATAGCCTGAAGTGAGGCTACATGGCGCTGAAGTTCTTGGCTGATTACATCAGAATGAAGATTTGAGATTTGGGTGGAGTTTTCCAGCGCAACATCAAAGACCCTCCCTCGCTCTTTAAAATACAGAACGATAAAGAGTATCAAGACGAAAAATATTGTCATTAATGAATAAGTAACAACAAACTTCGACCTAACACTTTTAAAAGAGAATCGATATACACCCATTTACCCTCACTAATAATAGGGCTATAGAGATAGTCTAGTTCGCGAGTAATCAAGATTCCATTTGATATAGAGATAATTTCTCGTTTATCTAATAATTGACCGTAAACTTCTCAGCAGCTAAGAAACATTGCTCCCTTAACCACTGATGACTAGGGTCATTGGTACGTGAAGAGTGCCAATACATTGCAACTTCAATAGGCTCTTTTAAGAAACTCGCTTCTAGCGCTTTTAAGTTATGCATACCCTTATATTGATCTAACAGAATCTGGGGCATCAACGCCAAATAATCGCAATGTTGAACCACAGGTAACATTTCCATAATGCTGCTTGTTTGCCACGCGACCTTTCGTTGCCCCAATATCTCTTCATCCTTGATACCCCTCCCGATCAAGTAACCACTTTGCTGGTCTAATTGAGACAAAGTTACATGCTTTTCAGCTAGGTACTCTTCAATACTGATTGTCTCCCCGGTGAGTCGGGGGTGATCAGCTCGGCACATAACCGTAAGCTTATCTGACATCAAGACCTGAGATCTAAGATGGGGATGTAAATTAGTTTGTGCCTCAATCACCAAATCGCACTGCTGCGTTCTAAGCAAGTTAGTTAAATCCATGGTGTAAAGTGGCTCAATACGTGTCGTTGCCTTGGGGGCTTTTTCACTGATTAACGCAGAGAGTTCAGGCAGAAGCGTGAAACCAAACACACTGAGGGACGAAATCACAAAACGCTTATCGCATTCCGCAGGATTAAACCGGGAGTGCTCAGGTAGCATATAAGCAATATTCTCAACCGCATTTGCCAGCGTAGGATATATATCAATGGCAAACGCTGTCGGAGATACCCCATGGCTACCTCGAACAAATAACGCATCCTTAAACACCTCACGAAGTCTCACCACCGCTTGGCTAACGGCTGACTGGCTGACCCCAAGTCGCTGCGCAGCTTTGGTATAACTTTTCTCTTCCACGATAGCGACAAACGTGGGGATGAGGCTGTAGTCAGAGTGTTTCATATTTTATGCCATATCTAAATATTTCCAAGTGATATTAGCTTAACTTATATCGTTTATCACCCTACTTATGACGCTTTTTCGTACAATCATGAGCACGTGATAACACTCAGAATAATAACAATCACGCGCTCAACGTTTTACCCTCATAACATAGACAAAAGGTATAACTATGAACGTCATAAAAGCCATAGGTCGCGTTATTTTTGCGATTTTTATGGTGTTACTAAAGTTCTCAATCTTTATGGCTCTGATGCTTGGTGGTGCGTATTTACTTGCTCCCATGGGCACAATCAATTCGAAAGACATTGATATGAGCATGTTTACCAATACCCCAAACGACACCATGATGGTGATCTTCAACTCCGAATACTTCAGCGGTTACCTCTTCTCTGTCACCATAGCGCTTGCCCTTTTTGTTATCTATTTGCTATGGCAGATCCATGAAGTAGCCCTACATCGAGCTCAAGAGAAGAAAAGCTCTCACATCCAACTGGTATTTGCCCTTTTCCTTTGTGGTTTATTCATCCATAAAGCGTGGTGGGTTCTCGCGCTGATCATCGCCTTCGCTAACTGGGAGCACATTGGCAGCTCGTTAAGCAACATCATTCGTAATAGTCGCCTGGCTTCAAAGCCCCAAACACCAACCAAAGTGACGGAGGAATAAACCATGAAAGAGGTAATGATTCCATACATTCTGATCATGTGGATTTTGGTCTCAACAGGGGCAATTAAGTGGACGTTTAAAAGCGCTTTTTGGATCATCTCTGGCGGTGCTTTCATTCTTGTGGTGTTAGGGATCCTCTCGCGCCTTTGGGCTCCGGTTGATTTGACTTATTCATCCACAGTGAAAGCGCCCCACTCAGTTCTGTCTCCACTGTTTCGCGAGCAGATTGACCATATCTATGTAGACCACAACCAAGTCGTAAAGAAAGGGGATGTGATTTACACCCTAGTCGATACCACTTCCTTGGCGGACGTCGAAAAAATCAAAGCAAGCATCGTTCAACAAGAAGAGAACGTTGCGCAATTAAAACGCGACATCGTTCGTGGGAAAACGTCACCAGAGATCTTCAAAGGTCGAGATATTGAGTACTACGAGTCTCAACTCCGCGTAGCAGAAGCGTCACTAAAGTCGTTACACGCAGATCTAGAAAAGACCGAATTTGAGCAAGAACGTAAAACCGTTCGTGCTCCTTATGACGGCCAAGTTGCTGTCGTGAACGTAGCAGACGGCAGCCGCGTAGGTAACATACACATCTACGACACATCACGTAAATTCCTAGAAATGCGTATTCCAGATCAAAGCTACCGTTACATCGAGAAAGGTCAGTTTGCTGAATTCTACGTTGATGCGTACCCAGGTGAAGTTTTCCGTGCTCGCGTACACAGTATCACTGCGGGTACCGGAGAATCATCCGTTTCACCATTACAGGGGCCGCAAAGCGTGCGTCAACATGTAGGTGCAAACACTAGTAGTCACGGCCGCACCGTGATTCTAGAAATCTTTGAGCCCGAAGGCAAAACCATCCCAATTGGCGCGACAGGCTCTGCTTGGATTGCGGCGAATAAGCCACACAGCCTGTTTGGTTTCATTGATGTGATTGGCGCAGCAACCGTTCGCCTGCATTCGTACAAATCCTACTTAAACGCAATTTAACTTTTTAATAGGCGGTTTTGCCCCCTATCAAAACTGTCTATTTCTTACTTCAAACACCAACAAGCCATTCACTAACTCGAATGGCTCACAGGTTTTACAATGAAAAAAACACAACTCTCTCTTATCGCTCTTTCGTTATTTGCGGCAAATGCATCTGCCGCAGGTTACATGTTCCCTGAACTAGGCATGATGAACATCAGCACTGCGGGCGCAGGAGCACAAGCTATCGCAGAAGGCGCTGAAACAGCGTTTGCTAACCCAGCCGCCATGTCCGAGTTCGAGTCCACTGCCATCGCCTTTAATCTACAAGGCATGGTGTCTGATATTGAGTACACTGATGCAGGTTCAACTGGCTTATTCCGTGGAGGTGAAAACTCAACCCAAGCAGGAACAGCGATGCCGGTGAGCTCGTTTTACCTTGTTCAGCCCATTAATGATAAATGGACAGCGGGTTTAGCAATCGCTTCTTCAGGCGGCTCTGTGATTGATTATGGCCCCCAATTTTCTGGCGCTTTATTACTACAAGATGCTCAACTTCTTACGGTTCAGTTCAATCCTAGTATTGCCTATCAAGTGCAAGATAACTTCTCTGTTGGTGTAGGTTTAGTCACTGAATACGGCATGCTCAACCAAACGCTTGCAGGTTCAGGCGGCGGTTTAGTTCCACAAATTGATGCATCAGGCTCTAGCCTTGAGTTCGGCTACACCTTAAGTGCGTTTTACAAATTGGACGAACGTAACCAGTTTGGCTTTGCTTATCGCTCCCAAATCGAACACGACATGGATGGGGAGCTAAAAACTCGTTCAAACAAAGTGGATTCTTCAGTCAACATCATTATGCCAGCTACCGCTCTATTAAGTGGCTATCACAGCCTAAATGAGAAAGTCGCTGCGATGTGGAGTTTAGGTTGGACAGACTTCAGTAAGATCTCTGATACCTCGATCTCATTAACAAACCGCGAAGCTGATATCGCTCGAAACTGGGAGGATACTTTCTCTGCGAGCGTAGGTATGCACTATCAACTAACGGAGCAATGGCGTCTAGAAGGTGGCGTTTATTATGAAACATCACCACAAGATGACCCTCGCTATCAGTATCCAGATGTGCCTACTGGTGAGATATGGAAGTTCGGCACTGGTGCAAGCTATGACATTAATAAACAATGGCGCATGCAGATGTACTATGAATACTACTACGGTGGAACCCCGAGCATTGAATATACTCTGTTTGAAGGTTCACCAGCAGAAAGTACACTGCGCGGTGATTACGATGCCGATATTCACTTCTTTGGCGTCTTATTCAACTATCAGTTTTAATCGTCACTGTGAGCGCAGGGAAGCGCTCACTGAATGCACTTCTTCTTAATCAGATTAAACCCTTACATTTCGTCTGTGGTTAGCCCGTAGTTTTGGCGCTAGACTGAGTGAACGATATATACCTAAAAGGAAAGAAGTCATGATTCAACAAGGTCAAACATTGCCTGCTGCAACGTTAAGCGAACTGACGGCTGAGGGCATGGTAAACCACCAAGTAACCGAACTATTTGCAGATAAGAAAGTGGTTTTATTTGCCGTACCAGGCGCATTTACGCCGACTTGTTCTGAAGCGCACTTGCCTGGTTATGTTGTATTGGCTGATCAGCTCAAAGCGAAAGGCGTAGATCTGATCGCTTGTGTATCAGTAAACGATGCATTCGTAATGCAAGCTTGGGGCGAAGCACAAAACGCATCTGAGCTTCTGATGCTTGGTGACGGTGACGCAAGCTTTACCAAGGCATTGGGTCTAGAGATGGATACGGGTGGTTTCGGTGGCGTTCGTTCACAGCGTTACGCGATGATCATCGACAATGGTGTGGTTACTACGCTAAACGTTGAAGAACCAAAAGCGTTTGAAGCGAGCAAAGCGGAAACCATTCTCGCTGCACTTTAAGCTCATCGCTAAGATCACAAAACGGAAGCCTCATCGCTTCCGTTTTTTCTATCTGAACTCACCGATTTAAATAGCTCAGCGCCACACATTTAATAAAGATGAAATTAGGGAACATCGCCAAGCGTTGGTAGTGCTCCTGCGAGATTTCACGAATCTTCTCATTCACTTTGCCCTCTGAGACAGCCAGCATCGCCATACCACTGCCAGTAATTGCATCGGTAATATCTTGCAACGAGCGGCGGTAGAATGCCACAGGAACCGGTTCTCCTACCGTATTCCACATATCTTCTACCAACTCTTTATCGTAGTAATTGCCTGAAGCCGAACATTCGAAATCCGCAAAAGGGTGGTGAGTTGAAAATACAAACTGACCGCCCGCTTTTAAAACACGTTGAATGTCGTCAAACAATGGGCGTAAATCTTCAATGTAATGAACCATCAGAGGACAAATCACTAGGTCATACTGTGAATCTTGCTCTTCGGGTAATCCTATAGCAAGGTTTTGGGCGTAAGCCTTTACCGAATCACCGAGCTTATTTTTGACGATATCAATCATCTCTTGTGAAGCGTCGATACAAGTTACTGAACTCGCACCGAGATCGAAAAGAAGCTGTGCGTAAATACCCGAACCGCAGCCCAAATCCAGAACCTTTTTACCCGTAACGTCACCGACAAGCTCAAGCGTATTTGGACGCTCAAAGTGTGCGTTGTACAGGTTATCTTGCGCCGCCAAATCGTATTGCTTTGCGTAGGTGGTGTACATTTCTTGCTTCATGGTGACTCCAACAGAAAAGTGGGATGCGAAGACTAGAAAATACCCGATAACAAAGCGCGTTAGAAGCGTGATCTTTCGCGTGTATTGGAGAAGATGAGTGACTGGCTGTGAGATTGAGCCTTTCCAACGTGTTGCAAAGGCTCGATGTGTACAAATAAAGCGCTTATTCGAACGATAAGAACAACACTAGCGCATTCGAACCACATTGGTTTCTTGTTTGCTTTTCATTTCTCCAAACGTCAAAACAAACGGCGAAGACTGCTTAACGCGACTAGGCAAAGAAGACAACGCATTGTAGGCGTCCTGCTTACTCTTGAAGTCTCCCACCGTTACCGTGTACCAGCGAGTGCCTCGACTATTCTTCCAGTTCACCCACACAGGGTGCTTCGGATCAATGTAGCGAATGTACTCTTTTACATCCTTCTCTTTTTTCAGCGCCAATACTTGCATGGTGTAATGGTTTGGGTTGAGGTAGCCATAAGCATCTTGCGATGACATCACACCTACGCACTGCCCTGCCTCTGTTGGTTGATGCTGAGGCATTACACAGCCAGTAAGTGAAATCGCCAATGTCAAAGATAGAATCTTGCGCACGCGTAACTCCGTTTGTTGTTCTGAATGGTTCTCTTACGGATTAGGCGACCATAAATGCAAGAATATGAAACTAAAAACAAAAACGGCAGACTGAACATTTCAATCTGCCGCTTGATTAGCAATGGATTCGCTAGGGAAGCACCACCTGATTCTTCCCATTTCGCTTCGCCTCATAAAGGCTTTTATCTGCTCGGCGGAAATACTCATCGTTATAGGTAAATGTCTCTATCAAACCGCCATGGCTGACACCAATAGAAGTCGTGATATGCAGGTTTTCCTCCCCTGCTTCAAACAATACATCATCAATATGTTGGCGTATGGCTTCAAGGCGCTTCGGCAGGTCATCGGTACCTTTTAATAACATCAAAAACTCTTCCCCACCCCAACGAATCAGTAATTCTTGAGAGCGTAAATGCAACCTCAATCGCTCTGAGAATCCCTCTAGAATGCGGTCACCAGCCTCATGCCCATGAACATCATTCACTTTTTTAAAGTTGTCGATATCAAAAAGCACAACACGATACGGTGTTTGTGCATCTAACTGGTGAGGGTGATCAATTTGATCGTAGTAATAACGTCGGTTATGCAGTTGAGTAAGAGGATCAAGCAGAGAAAGCTGTTGAAGCTCTTGGTTTTTACGTTGCGTCACTAAAACTCTAGAAACGGCAAATGCCAATACCACTGCCGAGATCGCAATCCAAAAAATGGCGATCTGAAAACGAAGTTTCTCTTGGTCTAATTCAGATTCCGCCAAGCGTTTCTCTACTTCTAATAGGTCTCTTTCACGTTGAATATGCTCCGTCGCAAAGGCTTGCTCCAAATCATATACCTTACCCAGCAGTTGTTTTTTTCTATTGATGGAAAAGTGCTTGTACGTGTTTAGTGCTTCCTCATATTCGCCAAGCTTTTCAAAAATTTTCGCCTTTTGCTCCGCGACTCTAATAATCCAACGCTCGTGTTTAATCGACTCAAATGCGGCCAAACTCGCCGCTGCACTTTTCATAGCTTGATCAGGTAGCCCTAACGCAAGCTGGCTCTTGGACATGATCAGATAACACTGTCCATACTCAACAGGGTAATCAGCAGCAGAAGGCAAGGTAACACATTGCTGCGTGGCTTTAAGCGCATCGGTATAGTTTTCTTCGAGCAGTAATAGATCTGCTTTGCCTTTTAACTGAATGAGGTGATAGCGCAAGTTGGTTGATGTCGGTTTATAGTATTTCTTTGACTTTTCATACGCTTGTCGCGCTAAGTCAACTTTACCTTGGCGATTGTAAATATGCGCCTCATTCAGGTACATCACTTGAAGCCCTTTGGTTTTATCACCACGAGCATGACGAGCCAAATAGACTTGCTGTGCTTTTTGAATAAATTCTAGTGCTCTATCCCAACTATCAATATGCAGATAGAGAAGCCCAAGGTTGTTATAAATCGTTCCCTTGTATGCTTCTTGATTAATCTGATTTGCAATATTGAGCCCATCTAAAAAGTAACGTTGCGCATCCACTAATTGATTGGTTGCGTTACTCAATGCGCCAGCAATATTGTAGAGCTTTGGCAATAGGGAGTGAAGGCGATCGCGCTCAGCAATTTTTATCGCTAGTTGAATTTCAGTAATACCAAGCTCATTTCGTCCATGTAAGGTATGGTCCATTGCACTATCGGCCAGCAATATAGCCTCTAACCAAGGTTGCTCGGATGATTTGGTGATGTCTTGTAACTGCTGGCGATAACTCTGAGCTAAGATAGGCTCATCATTTGCTCGGGCTAAGCGGTATTGCAGATAGAGTGCAAAAGACTTTTCAAGCTCCGTGGTAAATGGCATTCCGACGGCTGATAATACTTCTTGTGCACGTTTCGAGTCCACATACGTTAACTCACTCACATCAAGTAATACTTGCCCAACAGGTGACTTAGCTAGCAGCTCTTCAGGATCTAAAGTGGGTAACTGCTGTGCTGAAGTATCGTCACGCCAGTAATCGTGTAAAGCAAAAGCAACCACTGCCCAAAGCAGAGCAGCTAGCAACGTGACAACATAGCTTTTTCTCACGAGGTATTACATTCCATCTCAGTTATATTAAGACTTTTCTTTCTAGAAGCATCTGATTCATAAGCGAAGAGTAACATCAATTAAAAGCATTCCCAAGCATGCATAAGAACCAAGATACATATAGTTATGAAGATTAGCTAATTACTCTAATGGCACGTTTTATTGCCATATGTATATATTCTACAGCGAAGTGAGAAAGGAAGGAATGAGCTTGACAAGAACATAAAAAAACCGCGCTTTAAGCTTACGGCGCGGCTTCTAAATCTTAATTCATTTCATTAGAACCAGCTCGCAACCAAACGTTTGAACCAATCCATTAGGCGCTTAAAGATGCCGCCTTCTTCAACAGGTTCCAGCGCAACCAATTCCGCTTCTTTGACTACATCACCATCGACTTTGTACAACACTTTGCCGACAACTTGGTCTTGCTGAATTGGAGCTATTAGGTCGCCATTGTATTCCACTTCGGCTTCCAGCTTGTTCACATCACCTTTTGGCAACGTTAGGTAAATATCACGATCAACACCGACTTTTAGCTCGTCTTGGTTACCCATCCAAACGCGTGCCGTTGCCACTTCTTTACCTGCTTGCGTTGGTACAACGGTATCGAAGAAACGGAAACCGTAGCTCAGAAGCTGTTTGCTCTCTGATTCACGCACGCTAGGGCTTTTCGCACCCATCACAACCGCAACTAAACGCATGTCACCGTTGGTTGCCGAGGTCGCGAGACTGTAACCCGCGCCGCTGGTGTAACCCGTCTTCATGCCGTCAACGCTCATGCTTCGGTCACGTAGCAAGCCGTTACGGTTGTATTGAGTGATGCCGTTGTAGGTAAACGAAGTCTCGCTGTACAACGGGTAGATATCAGGAAGATCACGGATAATCGCACGGCCTAGCGTTGCAATGTCACGCGGCGTTGAATACAGACCATCGCTATCCAAACCATGTGGGTTGGTAAATGCAGAGTTTGATAGACCAAGTTGGTTCGCCCAGCTGTTCATCAAACCAACAAACCCCGCTTCACTGCCTGCAACGTGTTCTGCGATAGCAACACTGGCATCGTTACCCGATTGAACAATCAATCCACGGTAAAGATCGGAAAGTGAAACCGACGTGCCGACTTCGATAAACATCTTGGAAGAATCAGGGAAGTTTTTCGCCCACGCGTTGCGGCTGATCACCACTTCATCGTCTAGGCTAATGTTGCCAGACTTCACCTCTTGACCCGCAACATAAGCGGTCATCAGCTTAGTCAAACTTGCCGGGTTTAGGCGTTTGTCGGCATCACGTTCCACTAGCACGGTGCCAGTGTGGTAATCCATTAATACGTAGCCACGAGAGCTCAGCTCTGGGGCATTTGGAACAACGGTAGGAGCAGCAAAACTAAACGCAGAAACAGCAGTCAAGGTGGTCGCTAACGTAGCATTGAATAAAGTGTTTTTTCTCATAGCAGCATTCTGTGGCTTACAACTTACAAACTAAGTCGAGTATATGGAAACGCTGTTCAGTTACAGCACCTCTGTTACGATTGGTTACGTTTACTCGATATTTGTCGAAAAGAATGCGAAGTTCGTTGGAATTTGTGCTTATTCGTTAACCAATCCCTTGAAATCATGAATTTTGATTAGCCCTAGTTCAGCGCTCACGTTCTTTGGAGCCTTACCAACTTTTACTCGCACGTCACGCTGCTACTTTTGGTCAAACAATCTTCTCCAAAACCAAGCGAATATTTACACATCAAAACATTACACCTCATTGCATTTTTCACTAAAAATCTTACTTTTAACCAGTTTAAAAGCCTTAAAACTCTATCGATTTGCAATATTTTACACAAAACATTATGATCGTGTCGCATTTTTTAATTAGAACTCAAAACAATAGGAGGGCGGTTTTAGTGTTTTTCTTGTTCAGGAAAGGCACATTTAAAAAAGCGTACATGTTGTATTTATGGATAATGCACTAAAAAAATATAGTATCGACACTACCGACTATCAGGTTGGTCAAGATAACGTTCAAAAATGGGGATTTGATATCCACAATCCAGTGTTTGGGATTAGTGCTGGTCTTGTTCTTCTCTGTCTTGCTTCTCTTTTAATTGTTGATCCTTCAACAGCCCGTGATGCCTTAAACGGCGTTAAGAACAGCATCATTTCTGACTTCGATGTGTTCTTCATGTGGTCTACTAACTTCTTCATCGTATTTGCTATCGCTGTCTTACTTTCACCGCTGGGTAAAATCCGCATTGGTGGTAAAGACGCGCAAGCAGAACACTCAACAGCCTCTTGGTTATCTATGCTGTTCGCAGCGGGTATGGGTATCGGTCTGCTATTCTGGAGTGTTTCGGAACCAACGGCTTACTTCACTGATTGGTACGGCACACCACTGAACGTAGAACCTTACACCGAGGAAGCAAAATCACTCGCTATGGGTGCAACCATGTTCCACTGGGGCATTCACGGTTGGGCGATTTACGCCATCGTTGCACTTTCACTGGCTTTCTTTGCCTTCAATAAAGGCTTACCACTTTCTTTGCGCTCTGCGTTCTACCCACTATTTGGTGATAGAGCTTGGGGCTGGTTAGGTCACGTCATCGACATTCTTGCGGTACTTTCAACCCTGTTTGGTCTAGCAACTTCGCTTGGCTTGGGTGCACAACAAGCCACCAGCGGCATCAACCACGTATTTGGTTTGGATGGCGGCATTGGCATGCAAATGATCGTTATTGCGTTTGTGACCTTTATTGCGGTTCTTTCTGTCGTTCGAGGCATCGACGGCGGCGTTAAGCTATTAAGTAACATCAATATGGCAGTGGCATTTGCCCTACTTGCTTTCGTGTTGTTCATTAGCTTTGATGTAGCGACAACTTCTATCTGGGATACGACCGTCGCTTACGCAAAAGACATCTTCGCGCTAAGTAACCCACATGGTCGTGATGATACGGAATGGATGCACGGCTGGACTGTGTTCTACTGGGCATGGTGGGTATCTTGGTCACCATTCGTTGGTATGTTTATCGCACGAGTTTCAAAAGGTCGTACTGTTCGTGAATTCCTATTTGCCGTTATCGTTATTCCAACCACAGTGACACTGATTTGGATGGCGGTATTTGGCGGTATCGCGCTTGATCAAGTCGTCAATAAAGTAGGTGAATTGGGTGCGAACGGCCTGACAGATATCTCGCTAACGCTGTTCCACGTTTACGATGCAATGCCGTTTAGCTCTGTGATTTCTGTTCTGTCTATCGTTCTGATTTTGGTGTTCTTTATCACTTCATCAGACTCAGGTTCATTGGTTATCGATAGCATCACGGCTGGCGGTAAAATTGATGCACCTGTACCACAACGTATTTTCTGGGCATGTATTGAAGGCTCTATCGCCGCGGTTATGCTTTGGATTGGTGGTAAAGAAGCACTGCAAGCACTTCAATCCGGCGTGGTGGCGACAGGCTTGCCATTCACCTTTGTTCTATTGTTAATGTGTGTCAGTTTGATCAAAGGTTTGAGATCAGAATTGCCTGCTTATCAAAACACCGCACAAAAACAATCTGTCGCTTAGTAAAAGCGGTAGAGCATCAAGATGAGAAACGAGCGTCCATTTGGCGCTCGTTTTTTTATCCGCGTCATTGCCTGTATTGTTGAGTCAGTAAGTTAAGTTCTTACACATAAAAAAGCCCCAAGCACAAAGGCCTGGGGCAAATAAAGCAATGAGTTATTGGTCAAGGGTAGCTAACTCACCACTGGAACAACGTTGTATTCATGAATGGTGATGGAGCCTGCTTCCTCAATCGAAACTTGCCACGTCTCGTTAACGGTTAGGTTAACGACTTCACCTTTCATCATCGAATCTTCATAACTGTCTGCTGTTAATCGAATACGCAGTTCCACTTGGAAACGATCACCATTTGGTTTCACTTCGATCTGCTGAACGTCGTGATCGCAGTTTGGTTTGAAGGTCGCACGAGCAATCGCGTACCAATCACGGAAACCGTCATGCCCTAAGAATTCACCCTCTGGCATCGACCACTTCACGTCTTGTGCTAGCTTGTCGGTGAAGAACTCTGTGTCTTCTTCCAGCACATCGAACTTGGCAAACCACTCTGCAACAAACTTCTGCATACGACTTTCTGGTGAAGCCGTGATCTCCTCAATCTGCGCCAACAAACGGCTCGCATGATCTTTTGCTCGTGCTTGCACCTCTTCCAATTTGTTGTACACATTTGGAATGTAAACCATGCGGTGCGTGTAAATAGGCTTACGGTAGTTCATTCCTGCCAAGTAAGCGGTTTGTTGGAATGGGTAAACAAACTGCTCAATAGTAAAGTGGTTGTAGCCAAGTGGATCGTAAGACTCTTCAGGGCCACCTACCGTAAAGGAAAGAATGAAATCTTTGCCTTTTAACTTGTCGCCTTCCGGGCCGTAAGCGAAGTTGAAATTGAATACATCATCCACCCACTTTTTCAGCAAGGCTGGTGACGAGTACCAGTAGAATGGAAATTGAAGCACAACCACGTCCGCACTCACGAGCGCCGCTTGCTCTGCTTCAACATCAATTTGATAGTTCGGGTACAGAGTATCTAGCCGGCGAACTTCAACATCATTCAGTCCCGCTTTTAGCTCGTCTATAATAACGGTGTTTGTGTATGACTCATCTAGGTTTGGGTGACCTGAAATTACCAGTACTTTGCTCATCGTGATTCCTCTGTTTCGAAGCGTTAACCGATGAGTAGAGAATACGCCGAAGTGACCTTTAGTTTTAGACGCTCTTTACTTAAATCATTATTAGGTAGAAACTAAAGATAAACACATCACTCGGGAAAAGGCATGAACGGCACGACCTACAACCAACTAATGATGTTCCATACCATTGCGCAAGAAGGCAGCATCACCGCCGCAGCACGTAAATTAGAGATCGCCCCACCCTCGGTAAGCCAAGCGCTAAAGATGCTAGAAGAGCAACTCGGCCTGCCCCTGTTTACGCGTACCACCCGCCGCATTGAGTTAACGGAAGCGGGACAGTTGCTCTATGAACGTACGTTAGCGTCGATGTCAGAGCTAAACCTTGCCGTCGAAAGCGTCAGCGACTTGAGCCGAGTCCCTTCAGGTAAAGTTCGTATTACCGTGCCTCGATTCGTGTACCAATCGCTACTCAAACCCATCTACATTGAGTTCTGCCAACGTTACCCAAGCATTCAATTGGAGATTTCCGTTTCAGACAAAGCCATCGACATCATTCGAGACGGCTTTGATATGGGCATCCGCTTTGGTGACCGAGTAGAAGAAGGCATGATTGCACGTCAGCTTACACTCCCAGTGAAAGAAGCGTTATTCGCCTCACCGGGCTATGTTGAGCAATATGGTTTACCTGACACACCCGATGACTTGAAGCAACACAAGCTGATTCAGTATCGATTTATTTCGTCGAACCAAGTGGCTCCGCTGAATCTAAACAATCAGGGCGAAACCATTACCGTTAACATGCCAACTGCCCTCATTGTGAATGATACGGATGTGATGATAGATGCCGCGCACAAGGGTTTGGGGATTGGGCGTATCGTGACGCCAATGGTCGAAGAAGGCTTTAAGAAAGGTGAAATCGTGCCTGTGCTTGAGGAATACTGGCAGCCCTACTCGGGCTTATATGTCTACTTTCACAAGAATACTCAGAAGGCGAAGCGCGTCCGCGTGCTCATTGACTTCTTACTTGAGAAAGCTGAGCTTTAGTACAACAAAAAAAAGGAATGCCGAAGCATTCCTTTTTACTGATTCAGAAAGGGCAATTATTCAGGCTTCTTCGCCAGCGCCGCATCAATGTCTGCTGCGCTGTGACGCTCTGCCACTTGCTCCCACTCTTCACCCCATGCGCGGTTAACAATGCGACCACGTTTTACCGCTTCACGCTCATCAATCGCTTTCGCCCAACGCACAACGTTTTTGTAGCTTGCTACGTCTAAGAATTCAGCCGCATCGTAAGCACGACCCAATACAAGGTTGCCGTACCAAGGCCAAGTTGCGATATCAGCAATGCTGTACTCATCGCCACCTAGGAATTCATTGTTTGCAAGACGCTTGTCGAGTACGTCTAGCTGACGCTTTGTTTCCATCGTAAAGCGGTTGATTGGGTATTCGAACTTCTCTGGTGCGTACGCGTAGAAGTGGCCAAAACCACCGCCTAGGTATGGCGCAGAACCTTGAAGCCAGAACAACCAGTTCATTACCTCGGCACGTTTCGCACCTTCTGTTGGTAGGAAGTGACCAAACTTCTCTGCTAGGTAAAACAAGATGTTACCAGATTCGAACACGTTCACTGGCTCGGCACCTGAACGGTCTACCAAAGCAGGAATCTTCGAGTTCGGGTTAACGGACACAAAGCCAGAACCAAACTGGTCGCCATCGCCAATCTTAATCAGGTACGCGTCGTATTCTGCTGCTGTTACGCCTGCCGCCAAAAGCTCTTCAAACATGATCGTCACTTTCTGACCATTTGGTGTACCCATTGAGTAAAGTTGGAATGGGTGCTCACCAATTGGAAGCTCTTGCTCATGACGTGCGCCAGAATCCGGACGGTTGATGCTCGCCCACTGACCGCCGTTTTCATTATCGTTTGTCCAAACTTTTGGTGGAATGTATTCGTTAGTCATTGTTATCCCTTATTGTGTTTGAATGCATCTTCAAACTGACGGCTTTTGCGCGCCAGCAAGCATTACTAAAATCACCACTTCGCCAACTGCGATTGGGCATACTCAAGATATTAGGTCGAATTCGCCAAATAAAAGTCCTGCAATCTCTTTTAGTTAGAACCTTTGGTTATGGGAATTTCTTTCACGCTATAAGTAGAAAGTACACGTTAATGTGAACTAGGTTCGAGATGCCAATAACGAAGAACAGATCAGATTCAACGGCCCATCCATCATCTTCGTCTTAATCAAGTTCGCATCGTGGCAACAACTGATCGAGAAAGCGAACCCGTGTAGGTAATCTGCCAATAGATCCAAACTGTCTTTCTCCACTTGCGGAGACAATGCCAAAGGCTGAACAATGATTTGATAACGCTCGGTAAACACTTGAGCAGGGCCATGAGATGTCATGCTCAGCATGGTTTGCAATAACCCGTTGTACTCACGCAGCAGTTCAATATAGCTAACACACAAGTTTTTGAGTTCACCTTGCCAATCTTCATTCACTTTCGGTTGATAAATTTCCTCCACCAGCGATGTGGTCAACGCTTCAAGCAACGCATTCTTGTTTTTGAAGTAGTGATAGATCGCCATCGGATCCACATTTAGTTGCGTCGCTAGCGAGCGAATACTTGGTACCTTGCCATCCTTTTTCATCAATGACTTAGCTGTATCTAGGATGTTTTCTGCGCTTAACTGCGACTGCTTGGCGGCAGGTCTCCCGCGTTTCTTTTCGTTGACAGACATTTGATCTTCTCGATAAACTCAGAATTATTCTACATTGTAGAATTAATTTTAAACCATACTTTAGCTTGGCTCAAGCATCACCATTTTGATGAGGTACTCATGGCAAATATCGTATTTATTGCAACCAGCCTGGACGGTTACATCGCAGATAAGCAGGGCAAGCTCGACTGGCTATATTCAGTACCAAATCCAGACAACATTGATACTGGCTTCTTCTCTCTAATGGAGCGTATTGATGGCTTAGTTATGGGACGCAACACCCTAGATGTAGTGTTGAGCTTTGATTGCGATTGGCCCTACAGCAAACCTGTGTTCGTACTCAGCAATACTATGACAGAAGTGCCACAAGGCTACGAAGACAAAGTCTTTCTAGTAAAAGGCGAGCTAAAAGATGTGCTTGCGGAGCTAAACGCAAAAGGCTTTAACGATCTTTACATCGACGGCGGTGTAACGATTCAGAACTTCCTGAAAGAAGATCTTATCGATGAAATGGTGATCACGCGCTTCCCTATCCTACTTGGCGGCGGCGCACCCCTATTTGGCAGCTTAGAACAACCGCTGAACTTCAAAGTCACCAAGAGCGAAGTTGTTTTGGATACCTTAGTTCAAACCACTTACGTGCGTGAAAGGTAATCTACCTAGGTAATTTGAACAAAAGAAAAACGGCTTTGGCTTTGGGAAGCTCGTTTTTGGACAAAAACGATTCAGACCTATAGCTGTAAGTCGTCACATAAGAATAGAAAAAGTATCTTGAAACCTTAAACGCTTTGTATGGCTAAATCTTGCAGCGCTCGACCATCGTTAAAAAGAACAATTCCTGATCAAAGCATTGAATAACAACATAACCCTCATCTTGAGTTTGAATCCAGTACTCAAACTCGGAAGAGCCGACGCGTTTACTTGGAATCGATTTAGTAAATGAAAGTATCAGTTCAAGTAACTACTTCTCTTCAGGAAACTCGACCTTAAGTAGGTTCAACATGATAGTAGAGTGCTTGTAATTACAATGCTCTATGTGCTCCTCATGAACTAATAAGCCCTGAGCATTTATCCCTGCCCAACCTGAAACTTTACTCTCATCAAAAGTAAATGCTTTCTTCGATCCCTCAGGGGTTATCGCTGTATGAGTAGAGTTCATTACTTCTTTAATAAAACCCTCTTTCTGCGGGCGCTTAACTGCCCGTAGCATTTTATCTATGTGGAATTGATGTTGAGGGTTGATAGAAATTAGGTTCGACATAGAAAGTATATTCAAAACAAGTTCGTCATCTGATGACTTTTTATTGTTGCAGGCTCGACAAGCAGGAATAGTGATCTGACTAGAGGTACCTTTCTTAAAGAAAGACTTTGGAGGAACGTGCTTACGCGCAAACTCCTCTTCTTTAATCTCATTACAGCAGTATACACACTTCATAGATTACCTTTTAGCCTAACGCCGCATTAAGGTGTGAGCAACGCTACCACCAAACTAAACCACTGCGCCTTAAACACGAAACCCAACCTTGAACTGAAAATGCCAAGCGTTGGGAATCACTCTTAAATGCTTTGTTAGGCGCTTAACCGCATATCGAACGAGCTTCTTGTCGATAATGAAGTATATTTTCACACTCAGCACTGGTACAACTCAAAACTCGCTTGAGTTCATCCTCAGAATACTTTTTAGTAAGGTGATCTATCATTCTTAATGAAGTATCAAAATATCTACACTTCGTATTTTCCTTGTCAAGATAGTTGCTAAGTTGAAGCTCAATATCGTCCAACTTAGAAAGTGCTGCGACCTTTTCTTCGATAGCCTTTTCAACTTTTTCTTCTGCGCTTTTCTCTGCTTTCTCCAATCGTCCACGAATATCCGCTATTAGCTTATTATTGTTAGTAATTCGAGATATTTTAAGTTGCTCTTCATTGTATTTTGATGAAAAGTACTCTTTTTGGAACCTTTCGAGCGGTTTTATATCTGTCTGCCAAAATCCATCCCAATTCCATAACATTGTTGAAGCGATAACCAACCAAAATATTAGGGTTGCCAGCGTTGATAAGAGCCCACCAGCTTGTTCCTTTGTCTTAATATCTTCATCTGCTCCTTGATTTGAAGATTGATTTTCGTCTACCACTAAATACTCCTTTTAAACGTCATTGTGATATTTGATAATTTTTGGCGCCTAACGCCCTGTTAAGGTGTGTGCAACGTAATACCGAGGCCGTCGTAAACCACCTTAAACACTAAAATCAACGCATAATAAAAATGCCACGCGTTACGAATCCCTCTTGAACATTTTGTTAAGCATATTCCGCCGATAGCAAGTCTCCTTCAACCATGCTTGGGAAAAACTCATATGTATCAACATATCTGCGTTTTCCTCATAATTTCCAAGGCAACCTTAATAACTTATTTATGAATACTTTAGGGGGATCATACTCCATTGTGATGATAAGATTCTCGTTTTTCATACCCACTGGCTTTCCTTTAGGCCCATCATATTCCCACTTCAGAAGATCGTTATTCGTTCGTGAACTTAAATAGACAAATGAGCTGTCCTGGTACGATCTGGGGATAAACGTTGTGAAAAATTGGAGGGTAACTTTCCTTTGGCCACTCTCTTCTTAAGTCATCATTTATAGTTAACTCTATGTTATCAGCTCTCTCAGCGCCTAAATTAAGCAATGTAAACTGGATGGTATATTTCAAGAATCGGTTGTTTATGGTTACTTACAACCTGTACGCCTACTTTCATTGCAGTACTTGCTGCAGAAGTTGATATTTCCATTTTTCTCTATACGCTTAACAAGCGCAGAGGTTTTAAACGGCAATACAAAATTGCGCCTAATGCTCCCAAAAAATGGCCAATGTGATCAATTTTCATATCTAACGCTTTATTAGAACCACCTTTGAACTCTGAATCAAGGGCAAGCACTATTGCCAAAAACAGGAACAGTGAAATTGCCAAAAGCCACTCCTTGGTGGTTAATTCCTCTTCATCTGTAAAATAAGCGGCTGCAAGGCCGAAAACGCCGCCCGATATACCGCTGACTAGAATATTTTCCGAATAGAACAGTATAGATGGTATAGATGCCAAGTTGCTCACTAGAAGAACTGCTAAATATCTCTTGGCTCCAACTCTGCGCTCATAGGCAGATACTAGACCTAAGCCAATAACATTCGCAACGAGGTGAGTCAGGTTACCATGGATAAATAGGTGCGATACTGCCTGTAACGGCCACGTTAAAAACTGATCAATGTCATTACTCAGTGCGAACGTTTGATACAGGCTCTCATCTACAGAAATGAAACCAAAGTTTGTTGTCAGAAGAAATATAAGAAGAATTGCAACCCCTGAACATATCGAAGCCCAAACAAACTTAAAGTTTTCACTATAGGTAATTGGAACAGCCTTTAAGCTACTCGGAGCAGGCTTTATGAAAATCAGTAAGCCCACATAAATCACAACTGCGAAAAGAAATATAATCATTGGACTAAAGGTATATTGCTCTCAATATGTT